>JAMDDA010000096.1 GCA_023488925.1 Actinomycetota bacterium | reverse complement strand
CGGTCGGCTTGGCGGTCGCTGTGCTGCTGGGGTTCGCGTTTCTCGGCTTTGGGTGCGGCGGCGACCTGCCCAAGGGCGCTGTGGCGAAAGTGGGAGACAAGGTCATCACGCAGGAACAGTTCGATACCCGCGTCAAGGAAATCGTGGGCCAGCTGAAGGGGCAGGCGCCTGACAAGGAGAAGGACCCCGCGGGTTACAAGCTCCTCGAACAGCGGATTCTCGACTACATGATCACCCTCGAGATCGCCACGCAGGAACAGGCCGCGCTCGGGGTCACCACCTCGGACAAGGATGTGCAGACGCAGCTCGATCAGATCAAACAGATGTTCGGCAACGACGAGACCAAGTTCCAAGACGCGCTGAAGCAGCAGAACATCACGCTCGACCAGCTGAAGACGAACCTGCGGGAGCGCGACCTCATGACCAAGGTGGCCGAGGCGGTCACCAAGGACGCGAAGGTCACCGACGAGCAGATCGCCGCCTACTACGAGAAGCACAAGGCGGAGTACAAGCAGGACGAGACCCGGACGGCCCGCCACATTCTGATCGCCCCCGGCGGCACCGCCGACCCGAACGCCAAGCCGACCGACGCCCAGTGGCAGGAAGCCCTGGCCAAGGCGGAGAAGGTGCGCCAGGAGATCCTGGCCGGGGCCGATTTCGCCACCAAGGCCAAGGAGGTAAGCGACGATCCCGGGACCAAGCCGCAGGGCGGCGACCTGGGTGTCGTGCAGCGCGGCGCCATGGTGCCCGAGTTCGACAAAGTCCTGTTCAGTCTGAAGAAGGGCGAAATCTCCCAACCCGTGAAAACGCAATACGGCTATCACATCATCCAGGTTCTGGATATCACCCCGGCCAAGCAGTTGACCCTCGACGAGGTCAAGGAGAACATCCGGTCGCAGCTGCTCGACGAGGCCAAGACCACCATCTGGAACGCCTGGGTGGCCGACATGAAGAAGAAGCTCAACGTGATCGTGAAAGAGGGTCTCGAGCTCACCACCACGACGTCCACGACCGCCCAAGGTGAGTCCACCCCGAGCACAGGGGGTCCGGCCACTTCCCCGAGCGGCGAGACCACGACCACGGCCAAGCCGTAGGAGGGCCGGACCCGGCGATAACGCTCCGAGGGACGGCGAGGAGGGCAGGTATGGCGCACGCCGAGAACGGCGCCCGCGCGACGCCCGAGCCGGGCGGGCGCCGCGCGGCCATCGTCGCGGAGCTCGCCCGGCTCTACGACCTGACTGCCACCCTGCGGGCCGAGTGTCCCTGGGATCGGGAGCAAACCCAGGAGGACATCGTCGCGTACACATTGGAAGAGACCTACGAGCTGGTAGATGCGGTGCGGACGGACCGGGGCTCCGGCCGCACCGCGTCCGTCCGCAGCGAGCTGGGCGATCTGCTCTTCCAGGTCTACTTTCTGGCCCGGGTGGCCGAAGAGGAGGGCTGGTACGACCTCGGGGAAGTAGCGGCCGGCATCCGGCAGAAGCTGGTGCGGCGGCACCCCCATATCTTCGGCGAGGGTCGGGCGGATACGCCCGCCGAGGTGCGCCGCACCTGGGACGAGGTCAAGCGCCACACCGAAGGGCGCGAGGGGATTTTCCACGAGGTGCCGGCCGCCCTGCCGGCCACCCTCTACGCGCAGAAGCTGCAGCAGCGGGCGGCGGCGGTGGGTTTCGACTGGCGGGCCGCCTCCGAGGTGCTTGCCAAGATACGGGAGGAGATCGCCGAGATCGAGGCGCACATGACCCTCGGCGCCGGCGGTTCCCCGGAAACTCCGGCACCCCCCGGGTCGGCGTTGGCGGCGGAGATCGGCGACCTGTTGTTCGCCGTGGTGAACCTGGCGCGCAAGGTGGGCGCCGATCCGGAGCTGGAGCTGCGGGCGGCCGGCCGCCGCTTCCAGGCGCGGGTTGAGGGAGCTGCGCGCCTGGCCGAGGAAGCCGGAACCGCCTTCGCGGCCCTCGACTTGGACCAGCAGGAGGCCCTCTACCAACAAGCCAAGGCGGAGATCACCAGCAGCAAGAAGACCGGGTGAGCGTCGAAACGGGGAGGAGCAGGACAATGACGGTGATACTGGACATCTACGCGCGACAGATCCTCGATTCCCGAGGCAATCCCACGGTCGAGGTGGAGGTGGAGTTGGACTCCGGGGTCACCGGCCGGGCCGCGGTGCCCTCGGGGGCTTCCACCGGTCGGTTCGAGGCGGTGGAGCTGCGTGACGGCGAGGGCCCCTTCGGCGGCAAAGGCGTGTTGAACGCCGTGAACCACGTGAACGAGACCATCGCCGATGCCTTGGTGGGCCTGGATGCCACCTGTCAGCGGGAGATCGACGCCGTTCTTCTGGAGCTCGACGGCACAAAGAACAAGGGGAATCTGGGCGCCAACGCCATTCTGGGCGTTTCGCTGGCCGTGGCCCGGGCGGCGGCCGAAGCTCTGGAGCTGCCTCTGTATCAGTACTTGGGTGGGGTGAACGCCCATCAGTTGCCCGTGCCCATGATGAACATCCTGAACGGGGGCAAGCACGCCGACAACAACGTCGATCTGCAGGAGTTCATGTGCATGCCCGTAGGCGCCTCCACCTTCAGCGAGGCGCTGCGGATGGGGGTGGAGGTTTTCCATTCCCTGAAGAAGGTGCTCTCCGGTCGGGGTCTCAGTACGGCGGTGGGCGACGAAGGTGGCTTCGCCCCCGACTTGGCCGACAATGAAGAGGCCATCAAGGTCATCTTGGAGGCCATCGAGAAGGCGGGCTACACCCCCGGGCAGGAGATCTACCTGGCGCTCGACCCGGCCGCCACCGAGTTCTTCGATACCGACCGGGGTGTCTACGTCCTCGCCGGGGAGAACCGTACCCTCTCTCCGAACGAGATGGCCGCCTATTACGCCGATCTGTGTGAGCGCTACCCCGTCATCAGCCTCGAGGACGGCATGGCCGAGGAGGACTGGGAAGGCTGGGCGGCCCTCACCGACCTGCTGGGCGGGCGGGTGCAGCTGGTGGGCGACGATCTCTTCGTCACGAACACCGAGCGGCTGGCCCGGGGCATCGAGCTGGGCGTGGCCAACAGCATCTTGATCAAGGTGAACCAGATCGGCTCACTCTCCGAGACCCTCGACACCATGACCATGGCGCATCGGGCCGGCTACACCACCGTGATCAGCCACCGTTCGGGCGAGACGGAGGACAGCACCATCGCCGACCTGGCCGTGGCCACCAACGCCGGGCAGATCAAGACCGGGGCTCCCTCCCGCGGCG
>JAMDDA010000209.1:1109-3270 GCA_023488925.1 Actinomycetota bacterium | reverse complement strand
CTTTGAGGGTCAGGGCGTTCTTGATGGCCACCGAGCAGCCGATGTGGCAACAGCCGCGGACCTCGTTCCGCGAATTCACACACTGGATCATGACCACGTTGCGCTTGCCCTCGAGGCCGCCGTTCTTGAGCAGGCCTTCCAGCTGCAGCTGAGTAACCACGTCGGGACTGCCGTCGTAGCCGAAGAAGCCGGTGGGATCGAGCTCCCGCATGCCCGTGGCCACGATGATGGTGGATACGGCAAAAGTCTGCGCCGCACCGTCGGCCGCCACCCGGACCGTGTAGTTGCCGATGTAGCCCTCCACCGCCTCGATGACAGCGGCGGTGTGGACGGCGATGTTCTCACGGCGGCGGATGCGCTCTTTCAGCTCGGCGACTACCTGCGCTGCGGACACGTTCTCCGGAGCGATGGTGTCCACCTGGTTCAGGAGGCCACCGAGCTCGGCCTGTTTCTCCACCAGGCGGACGTGGTAACCCTGCTCGGCCACGGCCAGCGCGGCGGTCATGCCGGCGACACCGCCCCCGATGACCAGGCAGTCGGTCTTCACTGGCAGCCGGATCTCGTCACCCGGCTCCAGCAGCCTCGCCTTGGCCACGCCCATCTTCACGAGATCCTTGGCCTTGGCGGTGGCCCGGTCTTTGTCGGTCTTGTGCACCCAGGAGACCTGCTCGCGGATGCTCACGAACTCGAGCTGGTAGGGGTTCATGCCCGCCTCCCCCACGGTGCTCTTGAACAGCTTCTCGTGGGTGCGCGGTGTGCAGCAGGCCACGACCACCCGGTTGAGGTCGTTTTCCTTCACCACCTCCTTGATGCGGTTCAGGTAGTCGACCGAGCAGATCAACCTGCCCTCCTCGGCCACCACCACATCTTGGAGTCCGCCGGCAAAAGCGGTCACGTTGGGACAATCGACGGTGGCCGCGATATTGCTGCCGCAGTCGCAGACGAAGACGCCGACGCGGGGCTCCTCCCCCGGCTCCTGCTGGTTCACCCTGGTTTCGTCGCTCATGTCGCTCACCTTTTCTGCACGGCCTTCATCGCCGCGGCGGTGGACTGGACGACCGACTCGGAGATGTCGATGGGCCCGGTGGCGCCTCCGCACAGGTAGATGCCGGGCAGGGCGGTCTCCAAAGGCGCGTTCAGGGGGTCGGGCTCGGCAAAGAAGCCGTTCTCGTCCAGGTCGATCTTCAACGCCTTGGCCAGACGGCCGTTGCGCTCGTTGGGCACCAGCCCGCTGGAAAGCACCACGAGATCCACGGTCTCGTTGACGATGCGGCCCGTGCGGATGTCTTCGTAGCGCAGGGTCAGGTCATGGGTTTCGGGATCCTCCACCACATCGAAGGGGCGGCCGATGATGTAGCGCACGCCGAGCGCCGCCGCCTTGCGCTGGAATTCGTCGAAGCCCTTGCCGTAGCTGGTCATGTTGTTGTAGAAGACGAGGCATTCCACGGAGGGATCGTGCTCCTTGGTGATGATGGTCTGCTTGGCGGCCACCATGCAGCACACCTTGGAGCAGTAAGGCAGGCCCTTGTCGCCCCGCCCGACGCACTGGATCCAGGCGATGCGGTGGGGGTGCCTGCCGTCGGAGGGCCGGACGATCTCGCCGTCGGTAGGGCCGCCGGCGTTCATCAGGCGCTCGAAGTGCATGTAGGTGATCACGTTTGCACAGCGCTCGTACCCGAAGAGACCCTCTGCGGGCTCGTTGGTCTTGACGCCGGTGGCCACGATGATGCTCTGCACCTCGATGTCCACCGTCTCGTCCTTCTGCCACAGGACCACGGCGTTCTTCCCCTCGTCCCGGCAGGCCTTCACACAGTAGGCGATGGGGCATTCGCGGCACTGGGAGCAGTCCACCACGCACCCGCCGATGCAGGCGCCGTGCTCCCGCATCTTGCCCGAGCGGCAGCTGATGTCCACGTAATTGGCGTTCGGAACGGCCTGGGGGAAGGCGATGGAGATGAGCTTCCGCGTGCCCCCGATCTTGCCGTCGATCTCGTCGGGCACGCTGACCGGACACACTTCCACGCACTTGCCGCAACCGGTGCAGGTTTTCTCGTCCACGTACTTGGCCTTCTTGAGGAGCCTGACCTGGAACCCGCCGTTCCCCTCCTTGACCTTGCGCACCTCGGTGTTCGTGAGGATCTCGATGTTGGGGTGGCTGTTC
>JAMDDA010000209.1:0-1099 GCA_023488925.1 Actinomycetota bacterium | reverse complement strand
ACCTCGTACATCTTGGGGGCCTCGATGCAGATGCTGCAGTCGTTGGTGGGGAAGGTCTTGTCCAGCCGCGCCATGGTCCCGCCGATGCTGGGCGTATCGTCGACCAGGTAGACGTGGCGGCCGTAGTCGGCGGCATTGAGGGCCGCGGTGATGCCCGCGATGCCCCCGCCGATGATCAGAACCGAATCAGACATCGTGTAACCTCGCCAGGAACGGGTCGCGCTTAGATTTCCGTGAGGCTGACGGCCTGGGTGGGGCAGACCTCGACGCAGCCCTTGCAGCCCAGGCAGTTCTCGGGACGTACCGGCACCGCCAGCCCACTCCGCATCTCGAAGACGTCGGTCGTGCAGATGTCGGCGCAACGGCGGCAGCCCTCGCACCGGGTCTCGTCGACGCCGATCAAGAAGATCTCGTACTCGATCGGTCCGTGACGCCTCATCACCCCATCACCTTCTTTGCTTGGAAGAGGCCCCACCTCCCAGGGAAGAGCCGGTCGAAAAGCCCCGAACTGCCGGCCATACTGACCAACCGCCCAGTCAATCATCGGTGCCAGTATAGCAGGCGCGCAAAGGGATGCAAGCCCATTTATTGTATTGCTGGCCAGTTTCATGATCGCCGGGAAAAGCACGGCCTGCCCCGCTGGACCGTAGTCCCGGGTGGGGGAGCGAGGCGGCGCAGGGGACCCCGCGCCGGCGGACGAAGCCGGTCCGCTACGAACGGAGGCCGGCGACCGCGGCCACGATGGCCGCGGTCGCGCGGTCGACGTCCTCGCGCGTCGTGGAGAGGGTGAGGGAGAGGCGCAGAGCGCCCAGCGCGACCTCCGCCGGCACCCCCATGGCCTCGAGGACCGCCGACGGGCGGTCCACCCCTTCGTGGCAGGCCGAGCCCGTCGAGGCCGCGAGGTCCGGGCAGGCCTCGAGCACCCTCCGCCCGAGGACTCCCGGAACACTGACGTTGAGAGTGTTGGGTAGACGCTGCTCGGGGTGGCCGTTCAGCACCAGGTCGGGGAGGGCGGACCGCAACCCTTGGTGGAGCCGCTCGCGCAGAGGCCGCACCCGGCCGGCGAAAGCGGCCAGGTTCTCACTCCGCGCGAGCGCGC
>JAMDDA010000151.1 GCA_023488925.1 Actinomycetota bacterium | reverse complement strand
AGTACGTGCCGCGCAACCAGCCCATGCCCTTCGCCACGGTCATCGGCATGGACCCGTTGAGCGGCATCGCGGCCTGCGCTCCCTCGCCCATCCCTGAGGATCGGTTCACGAGCATGCTCATGGGGGAACCGGTGGAGCTCGTGCCCTGCGAGACCAGCGACCTCCTGGTGCCGGCGCATGCGGAGATCGTCATCGAGGGCGAGGTGTTGCCGGGAGTGACCATGTTGGAAGCGCCCTTCGGCGAGTACACGGGTTACCGCACCTCGCCGCGCGAGGAGCGCACCGTGTACCGGGTGCGGGCCATCACCTACCGCGACCGGCCTATCATGGCGGTCTCCAACATGGGCATACCCACGGACGAGGGCCAGCTCCTCCGCTCTTTCTCGCTGGCCTTGGAGATGGAGAAGCTGCTGCGCAGTCAGGGAATCCCCATCACCGGGGTCTACATGCTGCCCGAATCGACCCATCACCTGGTGGTGGTGGGCACCAAGCCGGCCTACAGCGGTATCGCCTCCCAGATCGCCCAGCTGGTCTTCGGCAGCAAGCTGGGACCCTGGTTCCACCAGGTCATGGTGGTGGACCACTCGGTCGACATCTACAACGTGAAAGAGGTGATCCACGCCTTCTCCACGCGCTGTGATCCCGCCCGCGATATCCATGTCTACCGCGAGTCGGTAGGCACCCCGCTCAACCCTTACGCCGACCCCGAGGACCGCCGGCTGGGGCGGGGGGCGAAGGTGTTGTTCGACTGCCTGTTCCCGCTGAGTTGGAGCGCGGCCGACACGCCCCTCTTGGTTTCGTTCAACACCGCGTACCCCAAGGAGATCAGGGAGAAGGTCCTGGCCAACTGGACGAGCTACGGCTTCCGCGATTGAAGAGCGGGGGAGCGCCGGTGGCGCGTGAAGGGGAGAGGATGAGATGACCGAGTACGATACGTTCTTCCTGACCGATGCGGACCAGGTGCCGCAGGAGAGTGAATTGGAGCTGGTGTTGCGCGACTTGACCCCCGGTCGCCGTAAGTACCGCTGCGCATACGTGCGCGCGCGCGTGTCCCGCGACCCCGACAAGTACCCCGACCGTCTGTGGCCCCGGTTGGGGCGGGGCCAGTGGCTGGGCGAACCCTGGTCGGTCGAGGTGCTTGCCGCCGTCAACAAGATCCCCGAGGCGTGGCGCTAGGCAGCGGGGCGCGTTCTCATGGCGTTTCGTGACCTCCGGGAGGCTCTCGAGGCGTTTCGGGCGGCGGGCAGGCTGCTCGAGGTCGCCCGGCCGGTGTCGCCTCGCTACGAGTTGGCGGCGGTGATTGCGGCCGCCGCGCGGACTCGGGAGGCCGCCTTGCTCTTCACCGCCGTGCGGGGGCACACGGCGCCGGTGGCGGCCAATGTAATGTACGCCCGGGAGGCGCTGGCTCAGGCGATGGGAGTGGCTCCGCCTGAGCTGGTGGAGCGTTTCCGCGAGCGCCTGCAGACTCCACTCGCCCCCCGTTCGGTGACGACCGCCCCCGTGAACGCGCAGGTGGCCGAGCCCGTCGACTTGGGGCAGTGGCCCGTGCTCACCCACTACGAACACGACTCCGGCCCCTACATAACCACCGGCATGGCCGCGGTGCGCGATCCGACCACCGGCCGCATCGAGCGGACCATCTGCCGCATGGAGCTGCGGGGCAAGGACGAACTCGGCATGGCCTTCGTGAATCCGCCCACCTCGGAGATCTACCGGCGGTGGGGCCGGGAACGGGCGCTCCCGGTCGCCGTGGTCGTGGGCTTGGAGCCGGTCACCTTCCTGGCCGGAGCCCTGCCCGCCTCACCGGGCGTGGACAAACTGGCGGCGGCGGGCGGCCTGCGCGGGGAACCGGTGGAGGTCTTCACCGCCCCGCTGACCGGTCTCGATGTGCCGGCCCGCGCCGAGCTCCTGCTGGAAGGCGAGCTCGATCCCGCCGGGGAGCGTACCGACGGTCCCTTCGGGGAGGTGAGCGGGTACGGCCTGACCTTTGCCGACATCCCGGCCTTCCGGGTGCGGCGCCTCTCCCATCGCGAGCAGCCTCTCTACCACGCGCTGCTGCCCACCGGCGCAGAGGCCGACGCGCTCCTCGGTCTGGTGGTGGAGGCCGCCATCGGGCCGCAGGTGCGCGGGCTGTTCCCGTTCCTGCAGGACATCACCTTCGCCCCTGGGACCTTCGGAGCCAGCCTGGTCGTGCGCGTCCGCCCCACCGAGCGCACGCGGGTGCGGGGATTGCTCCACCACCTGCTCTCGCTCGACCGCGTGAAAAAGGTCGTGGTGGTGGCGGACGACGTCGACCCTTCCGATCCGCTGGAGGTGGAGTGGTCGGTGGTGACCCGCTCTCAGCCCGACGTCGATCTGGTGGTGGTGGAAGACGTGCCGGGGCATCCCATCGACCCGTCGTGCCACAAGGGTCTGCGCACCGCCCGCCTGGGCATCGACGCGACCGGGTTCGAACGGGTGGCGGGGCGCCGGAAAGTGGGCTTTCCGCAGGAAGCCCGGGACGTCGCCCGCGAGGTAGTCGAGCGGCTGGTGGCCGGGCCGGTTCTGCCGGCTGGGCACGACGCCGGGTGAAGTGCTTCAATAATGAAGGGCAGGCCGGGCGGGGAACGGGCCCGGGGCTGTCGGCCGAGCGATAGGGGGACACCATGAAGCCGTTGATCATAGGGATTTCGGGGGCCTCGGGCACCACATACGGAGTGCGGCTCCTCGAAGTGCTGCACGACATGCCGGTGGAGACCCATCTGGTCATGACCGAATCCACCCGCCGGGTGATCGAGCTCGAGACCGGTTTCCGCATCGCCGACATCGAGGCCCTGGCCGACTGGGTCCACGACGTGCGCGACATCGGGGCCCCCATCGCCTCCGGATCGTTCAAGACTGCGGGCATGGTGGTGGCGCCTTGTTCCATGAAGAGCCTTTCGGCCATCGCCAACAGCTACAACGAGAATCTGCTGGTGCGGGCGGCCGACGTGGTGCTGAAGGAGGGGCGGAAGCTGGTGCTGGTGACCCGGGAGACGCCCCTGCACCTGGGGCACCTGCGGCTCATGGTCCGGGTGGCGGAGTGCGGCGGGGTCATCCTGCCTCCCATGCCGAGCTTCTATCATCAACCAAAGACGATCGACGACATCGTGAATCAGACCGTGGGCAAAGTGCTCGACCAGTTCGACATCGAGCACGACCTCTTCCGCCGGGGGGGGGGGAGCAGGCTGCGCCTGCTGGAACGGGAAGCGGAGGAGCTCTCCGTGGGGGGCATCGGCGGCTCGAGACCGGGG
>JAMDDA010000120.1 GCA_023488925.1 Actinomycetota bacterium | reverse complement strand
CTTCTCCAACCACCGGTATATCTGCATCGATCCGCGGGCATGCCAGGAGGAGCTCACCGAGTTGGTCACGGTCGGCGAGAGCGACGCCTTCGTCCTCCACCCGGGCGAGTTCGTACTCGGATCGACAGGATCACGTGGGAACCCCCGTCAGGTGTCGTCGGGCGGCGGTGCAGGTCCTGGGCCTGCCTGTGCCGTGTTCGGCAGGGCAGGCCGGCCGCCCGGGTGTGTGAGCCCGGATTCTACCTCCCCGGGCAGGCTCGGGCCAGCAGGCCGTCGAAGAAGACCGTATTCAGCAGTCTCCCGGTGCGACCGGTGCCTGGGCGCAGCGTTCAAGGATCCCCACTGGGTGTTACCATGAACAAGTGGGGTAGTGGGGTCACGGGTAAGAGGAAGGGGGCGCAGTGACGGCCGACGTGAAAACCTGCATCAATTGCGGGAAGCCACTGGCGGACCGCACGGAGGAAGAAGAGCGCACCGGCCTCACGGGGAGTCGCTCCACCGGAGAGTGCGACACCTACCGCGTGTGGTTCTGTGTGAACCCCGACTGCGTCATGTACAGGACCGACCTCTACAAGGAGCAGATCGTCGACGAGTGAAGGCCGCCGGAGCGCATCCGGTGGGCGAAGGCCGATCACGAAGGAGCCGACCATGGTGGACATCCACTACTGCGAGAACTGCGACGAGCACGAAGCCGAGGTGGTCCTCACCGGCCCGGGGGGAGAGACGAAGTACCTGTGCACGGCGCCGGAGTGCATGATGGCGGCCGGCATCTGCCCGAGCTGCCAGGTAGAGCTCGAGATCACCGTCACCGAGACCGGAGAAAAGCTGTACCAATGCCCCCAGTGCGACTTCGAGCAGACTTACCGCGACCTGGGACAGGCCTGAGGTTCGCCGCCCGTTCCCGGAGCCGGTGAGTGCGGGGGTCGGCGGGGTCAGCCATGCTCGAGCTTCAGGGGATCTCCAAGTCGTTCGCCGGCGTCCAGGCTGTGAGCGATCTCTCGTTACGTGTGCCGGAGGGGGTGATCTTCGGGTTCCTCGGACCGAACGGCGCCGGGAAAACCACGACGATGCGCATGGTGCTCGACATCCTGCGGCCAGACTCGGGGCGCATCGCCTGGAGGGGTGCGCCCATCACCGACCGCGTGCGGCGCCGCTTCGGGTACCTGCCAGAGGAGCGCGGTCTCTACCCGAAAATGCGGGTGGGCGACCAACTGCTGTTCTTCGCCCGCCTCCACGGCATGGAGCGGGCGGCGGCCCTCCGTGTCATCGACCGCGAGCTGGCGCGCTTTGGCATCGCCGACCGGAAGGACAGCCGACTGGAGGAGCTCAGCCGCGGTAACCAGCAGAAAGTGCAAGTACTGGCTGCGTTGCTGCACGAGCCCGACCTGGCTCTCCTCGACGAGCCTTTCACGGGCCTCGACCCGATCAACTCGGAACTCCTGAAAGAGGCGCTGATCGCTCTGCGGGACGCTGGCAAGACCATCGTGTTCTGCAGCCACCGCCTCGAGCAGGTGGAGGAGCTTTGTGAAGACGTGGCCATCATCGCCCGGGGGTGCTTGCGGCTGGTGGGCAACCTCGCCCGCCTCCGCCGGCAGGCCACCCGTCGCGTTGTCCATCTGCGCGTAGCGGACGGCTCGCCCGTTCCCACCGAAGGTCTGCCGCTCCGCCCGCTCGAACCCGGGCGGGACTACCTCCGCTTCGCGCTGGACGAGGGCGCCGAGCCTCGGCACGTTCTGGCGACACTGGTGCAACGGGTGCCGGTGGAGCTCTTCGCGCTCGAGCGGCCCAGCCTGCAGGAGATCTTCCTCGAGGCCACTGCCGACGGGGGAGAGAGGAGCGAGTGAGCGTCGTTCGGCTCATCGTCCACCGGGAGTACGCCACGCGGGTGCGCGGCAAGGGGTTCATTGCCGCCACTCTCTTCGGCCTGTTGGCCATCGTGGCGCTCAACTTCGCGCCGGCCCTGATGGATGCTCTGGCCGGCTCCCGCCAGCTGCAGCTAGCGGTGGTGGATCGATCCGGCCCCGCGGGCGCTCCCGGCTTTTTCTTCGAACGCCTGACCGCCGACCTCACCGAGACCCTCCCCGGAGGGCGACCGGCCTACGTGCTCCGGCGCGTGGACATGACACCGGCTGAAATCGAGCAGCGGGTGGCCGCCGGAGACTCCACCGCCTACCTGGTTGTCGAGCGGGAAGCGGGCCAGGGGGCGACGGCCACGGCGGGGTACTCGTTCCGGGTGGTTTCCGCTGAAGCCCTGTCCGGCACCGACCGGGGGCGGCTGGCGGCGGCGCTCACGACCGCCGCGACCTTCATCCGGCTCCAAGAGCGGGGTATCTCTGCTGAAGAAGCCCGGACCCTGTTCGCGCCCGTACGACTGGAGAGCGAGGTAGTGGGCGAGCGCCCGCAGGACGAGTCGGCTGCGGCCGAGTCGTGGAATCTCACTTACATCCTCGTCATCCTGCTCTACATGACCATCGTCATGTACGGCACGTACATTGCCATGGGGGTCATCGAGGAGAAGAGCTCGCGGGTGGTGGAGGTCGTCGTCGCCTCGGCGCGCCCCTTCCAGCTCATGATGGGCAAGGTGCTGGGATTGGCGCTGGTGGCCCTCACGCAGTATGCCGTCTGGCTCGGGGCGGGCTTCGGGTTGCTGGCCGCGCGGGAGGCTCTCACCGGCATGGCCGTAGGCCCCCTGACGCTCCGGTTCGCGAACGTACACCCGGGGCTGCTGGTGGCTTTCTTGGTCTTCTTCGTGCTCGGGTTCTTCACGTATGCCGGCCTCTTTGCCGCGGGCGGCTCGCTGGTGAGCCGGTCGGAAGACGCCCAGCAGATCACTCTGCCGCTGAGCATATTGATCGTAGCCGCTTTTTTTCTTGGCTTCTACGCTATGGACAAGCCGGACGCCCCCCTCAGCGTGGCTTTGAGCATGGTGCCTCTACTTAGTCCCATCATCATGTTCGTCCGGGTGGCCATGGGTGACCCCGCGGCTTGGCAGGTGGCGCTGTCGGTGCTACTGAGCCTGGGTTCCATCGGGCTCTTCGTGTGGGTGGCCGCCAAGGTTTTCCGGGTCAACCTCCTGCTCTACGGCCGGAGGGTGGGTTTCTCGGCCGTCGTGAAGGCCCTGCGCTGAAGAGGCGGCCAAGGGCGGCGCGCCGGCCCGCGGCGTGCGGCGCAGGACGGGTCTCGCGGGCGGCGGCCGCCGCGGCTGTCGCAGTGGAGGCCTGTCCCGATGGGGCCTGTCCCGATGGGGCCTGTCCCGGTGGAGCTCCGCCAAGGGTCACTCCCCGCGAACCACCGGTTGCTGCACTTCCACGTGCATGAGCCCC
>JAMDDA010000183.1 GCA_023488925.1 Actinomycetota bacterium | reverse complement strand
GAAGGGGACACGGGTTCCCCGGAAGTCCAGATCGCCATCCTCACCGATCAGATCAACGTCCTGACCGAGCACCTGAAGATCCACAAGAAAGATCACCATTCGCGACGTGGTCTGCTCAAGATGGTGGGAAAAAGACGACGGCTTCTCAACTACCTGCAGAAGCAGGAGGTGGAGCGGTACAGGACGGTGGTGAGAGAGCTGGGACTGAGGAAGTAGGGGGGCGGGAAGAGTGTGGAGGCGGCGTCGGTGTGCGGCGCCGCCTCCGTCGTGTCTGCAGCCGTCGACGGCGGCCGCGGACACGGGTAAGTTCATGGGCGCACCGGGAGGGTCCCGGGGCGACGCGAAGAAAGGTCAAGGCAAGAGCATGTCAGAGCAAACAGTTGTGGGTGCCCGTCCGGTGAGCACGATCGAGATCGTGGTGGGCGACAAGCGCATCAGTCTCGAGACGGGTCGCCTCGCCAAGCAGGCCAGTGGGGCCGTGCTGGTACGTTCGGGAGACACCATGGTGCTGGTCACCGCGGTCGTCTCGAAATCGGAGCGGAACGTGGATTTCTTCCCCCTCACGGTGGACATCGAGGAGGGGATGTACGCGGCCGGGAAGATCCCGGGTGGTTTCATCAAGAAAGAGGGACGGCCGAGCGATCGGGCCATCCTGACGGCCCGGCTGATCGACCGCCCGGTGCGGCCACTGTGGCCCGCCGGCTTCAACAAGGAGACCCACATTGTCGCCACCGTGCTGTCGGTGGACAAGCAGAATCCGCACGACGTGTTGGCCATCGTGGGTGCGTCCGCCGCTCTCAGCCTGTCGGAGGCTCCCTTCCTCGGCCCGATCGGAGCCGTGCGGGTGGGCAAGGTCGACGGTTCGTGGGTGATCAACCCTACCTACGCCGAGATCGAGGAGAGCCCCGTCAACCTCATCGTGGCGGGTACCGCCGAGGCCATCAGCATGGTCGAAGCCGGCTGCCGCGAGGTGAGCGAGGCCGAGATCCTGGCCGGGCTCGAGGTGGCCCACGAGGCGATCAAGAAGCAGGTGGAGGTGCTCTCGCGCTGGGCCGCCGAAGTGGGCGTGCCGAAAATGGAGTTCGCAGAACGCCTCCCCGACCGACTCCTCATGGACAAGATCAAAGCCCGGTTTGCCGGTGAGGTGCTGGAGGCCGTCTCTCTGCTCGAGAAGCACGAGCGGGCCGCCGCGGTGGCCGACCTCAAACAGCAGGTCCTGGCGGCCTGGCCGCCGGCTGAGGACGCCGAAGATCCGGCGGCCGAAGTGGCGGCTCTCTCCAAAGCGTTCGACGCCGTGGAGAAGGAGATCATCCGTCGGCGGATCGCGGTCGACAAGGTGCGTCCCGACGGGCGGGCCGCCGACGAGATCCGGCCGTTGGCCGTGGAGGTGGGCGTGGCTCCGCGTACCCACGGTTCCGGTCTGTTCACCCGCGGCCAGACCCAGGTGCTCAGTCTGCTGACTCTGGGGGCAAGTCGGGACGAGCAGCGCATCGACGGCCTTGGGGTCGAGGAGTCCAAGCGTTTCATGCACCACTACAAGTTCCCGCCCTTCAGCGTGGGCGAGGCGGGCTTCATGCGCGGGCCCGGCCGCCGGGAAATCGGGCACGGCGCGTTGGCGGAACGGGCGCTCGAGCCGGTTATCCCCGCTCAGGAGACGTTCCCCTACACCATCCGCTTGGTGTCCGAGACCCTCGAATCGAATGGCTCGAGCTCCATGGCGAGCGTGTGTGCCTCCACCCTGGCCCTCATGGACGGGGGCGTGCCTATCATCCGACCGGTTGCCGGTATCGCCATGGGCTTGGTGAAGGAGAAAGACGACCACATCGTCCTGACCGACATCGCCGGTGTCGAGGATCACCTGGGAGACATGGACTTCAAGGTCGCCGGTACCCGCAACGGGGTCACCGCCCTGCAGATGGACATCAAGATAAAGGGTGTCACCTTTCAGATCCTGAGCGACGCCCTGGAGCGGGCCCGCAAAGCCCGTCTCCACATCCTCGATGCCATGGCCGCCGTGATCGACCGGCCCCGTGGTGATCTCAAGGAGTTTGCGCCGCGCATAGGCACGGTGCGGATCGACCCGGAGAAGATCGGAGCCTTGATCGGCAAGGGCGGCGAGACCATCCGCGGCCTGGAGGCTGAGTTCGAGTGCACCATCGAAGTCGACGACGAAGGCCTGGTCAAGGTCTTCGCCACCGACGGTCGCATGGGCGACGCCTGCATGGAGCGCATCCGCAGCATCACCAAGGAGATCGAGGCGGGCGAGATCATCGTCGGCCGGGTGGTGTCGACCACCAATTTCGGCGCCTTCGTCAATCTCAAGCCCGGCACAGACGGTTTGATCCACATCTCCAAGCTGGGTGCCGGCCACCGGGTGAACACGGTGGAGGAGGTCGTCAACAAGGGCGACATGGTGAAGGTCCAGGTACTGGACGTGGCCATCCAGAACGGCAAGGAGAAGATCAGCCTGAAGCTGCTCGAGAAGCTCGCCGGGGACGTGGCGGGCTAGGAAGGGGCGGGCGATCCAGGACTATCGCCTGCAGGAGCTTCCGAACGGCCAGCAGCTCATCACGGAGCGGCTCGATCACCTGCGTTCCGTGACGCTGGGGTTCTGGATCCCGGTGGGTTCCCGTGACGAGGTCGGGGAGCTCACCGGGGTCACCCACTTCATCGAGCACCTGCTCTTCAAGGGTTCGCGCAAATACTCGGCCGAGCAGATCGCCCAGATCTTCGACACCCTGGGGGGTGAGCTCAACGCGGCCACATCGCGCGAGTACGTGGTGGTGTACGGGCGTTTCCTCGACGAGCAGCTCACTCAGGCCATGGACGTGCTGGTAGACATGCTCCTCACTCCGACCTTCGCCGATCTCGATCGGGAGCGCGAAGTGGTGCTGGAGGAGATCGCCATGTACGAGGACTCCCCCCAGGATCTGATCCACGATGTCCTGGCCGAGACCGTCTTCGGGACGCATCCGTTGGGTCATCCGGTGCTGGGCAGCCGGGAGACCATCGCCCGGATGTCGGAGGAGCGGATCCGCGCGTATCACCGCCGGCACTTCCGGTTCTCCGACATGGTCGTGGCGGCGGCCGGGAACATCGACCACGACCGCCTGCGGGAGCTGCTCCTGGCCGAGCACGGCGACCGCGACGGCGTGGGCGCGGCTCGGCAGACGGTGCCGCCCGACTTCGCGCCCCGCCGAGCCTTCCTCGCGAAGGAAACCGAGCAGATGCATGTGTGCTTGGGTGGGGAAGGGCTGGCACGCAACGATCCCCGTCGGTTCGTGCTCTCGGTTCTGGACAGCCTGCTCGGGGGCTCGCTCAGGATCTGAAAGGTGAC
>JAMDDA010000012.1 GCA_023488925.1 Actinomycetota bacterium | reverse complement strand
CAGAAGACCGAGCTCTTGGTCCGGCTGCTCGAGCGCGGCGGGCACTCGCGCACGCTGATCTTCACCCGCACCAAGCACGGAGCCGACCGTCTGCACCGCCAGCTCGAAAAGCACGGTCTCGAGAGCGCGGCCATCCACGGCGGGCGCTCCCAGGCCCAGCGCCAGCGGGCGCTCGCAGGCTTCAAGGCGGGGCGCCCGCGGGTGCTGGTGGCCACCGACGTCGTGGCCCGCGGCATCGACGTCGACGACATCAGCCACGTCGTGAACTACGACATGCCCAACACCGCCGAGGAGTACGTGCACCGCATCGGGCGCACGGCCCGCGCCGGGGCCTACGGGAGCGCCGTCAGCTTCGTCGCCGCGGAGGAACTGGAGTGCCTGACCGAGATCGAGCGGGTGCTGGGCACGAAGCTCGTCTGCCTCGACCTCGAGGGCTTCCCCTACGGCGAGCGGGTGCTGCCCGACCCGCACCGCGAGCTCCGCCGCCCTCGGCCGCCGCTGCCCGGCACTCGCCGCGCTGGCCGCCGGGGGGCCAGGGGGCGTGCAGGCCAGGCCCACCCTGGACGAGCCGCGCAGACGCCCGCCGCTCCGTCACGCCGGCGAAAAGGCGGCTGTGCCAATCGGACTTAAAACTTCTGTCTTGCACATACACCTGCTGTCGTCTCAGCATGATCACTCGAGACATCGCAGAAGAACTCATCCGGTCCGCGGCAGAGTATCCCGCGGTGACCATCCTGGGTCCCCGCCAATCCGGCAAGACGACCCTGGCCCGCATGACGTTTCCCGACAAGCTTCTTCCCTCATACGTTCAGGGGATGGTCGACCAGACCAGGAAGCGCGGAAGATTCATTCTCACCGGCAGTCATCTCCTGGTCGTTCCATGGTCCTCAATCATCCGGCCCCCGGTGCGAGGTGGCGTCTTCGTCGACCCAGTCCTCTTCGGTGTGGGACATGCCCTTTCGCCCCGGTACTTTCCGTGCGGCTCCCGCCCGGTAACAGGCACAGCTTTTCGGGCCGTAGCAGAAGGCCTCAAACCGGTATTGCTTTCGGGACGGGTTCCAATGGTCGACGATCATTTCCACAGGCATCCTGCACCCCCAGATGCAGGTCGTGCATTTCGCTTCGTAGGTCCGGGCGTCCAGACGGCGATGCCCTCGTCTGCGGTAGGTTTCCAGGTCCGGAGGCACTCCAAGGAAAGGCGGCCCGGCAGGAGTTTCGCCCTCGGTCTTCTTGACCACCTTGAGCCCGCTCGTCTTATAAAACGCCGCCGCTTCCTTTCGCGGGTCTTCGACCGGTACGGACTGGCCGACGAGTTCCATCCCTGCCTGGAACCGGTGCTTCTCGTGCGCACCTTCACCGACCGCAATCAGAAACTCGCCGGCCTGCCCGCCGCAGGTCCCATCGATGCGAAGCACGAACCCCTGGTAGCTGTGGTGCCGCTCATCGAAAGAGCGCATGAGGCGAATGCGTGGCTGGACGGCCACGATTCGACCCGACCAGGGTACTTTCTCGGAGCTTACCCTTGAGCCCACCATCAGTCTTTCCCCGACCCATCGAGTTTGCACAGGACCCGGTGGATACGCCGGACCCGCTCGTCGTCCGTCGTGAACAGGGCGATCCCGCGGTTGTAGACCGTGATCTCGATGGTGTCGTCCCTGCCTGCGCCGCGAGCGTCGGCGGTCTGCGTGCGTTCACGCACAGGCAGGTGGCAGGCAGGGGTAAGGATCAGCTTCAGATTGTCATATTCCACCGGGTCGCCGGCCTTCTTGTCTCCGTAAACGCCGCCGAGGTCAAGAAGCTTCTCCTCGTTTACCATGGCGCGCACATCCGCAGGAATCTTGGCCCCCCGCCAAACTTTGACAGGCAGGTTCTCGGGCTTCATGCCCTTTTCAAGCATGCCTCGGCGGTACTCGATCTGTTCGAGTTTCTGGATCATATGGATCAGTACTCCTTTCTGCCTGTTTCATACCTTCGGGGAGTACGAGTCAGCCCCGCGTGATCCGCCTGGTGACCGTGAAGATTGGCCTGAAGGTATTGCTAATTTTATTTCTCCGCCCAGGGTAATATCGTCCGTCCTTAGAAACCATACCGAAGTGAAAACACCCATGAATGGTTTTCGTGTTGTCAAATCCATCGTACTTCTGGGCACAGTTCGGGTTTTCGGTTTGCACCTCGATGCCCTCAATTATCACACTCAAGAGTGATGGCGTCCCAGGATATGGTGTAAGAACCATCGTGGTTCTCGAAGGGCTCCAGCATAGCATCAACGCCTTGGCCGAGACCGTCATCGGCCTGTACACGACGGAGCTGATCAGGAAGCACGGACCGTGGAGAACCTTGGAAGACCCGGGAGTTCGCCACGCCCGACTGGGTCGACTGGTTCAACCACCGCAGACTCCTCGAACCTCTCGGCTACGTCCCCTGGGTCGAACACGAAGAGCGGCACTATGGTCAACAGTCTCTCGCCCCAGACGAGGGAATCAAGCAGCCGAGTCTCCAGTGAGCCCGGGCGGTTCAACGAGTAGCGGTGTATCCAACGACGCACCGGAGGCGGGGTGTATCAGCTTGGACGTTCTACAGAGCATAGAGGGCCTCCCGATCCTTACAGGAAAGGCACTTGCCGCAGGGATGGGCACCGCCCTGCTCGCAGCTGTACGTGGACTCGACGGGTACCCTGGCCTTCTTGCAGAACTCCCAGATGGTCTGCTTATCCCACTTGACAAACGGCGCAGCGACCTTGATTTGCCCCGCCGCATAGCCATCGACAACCGTCTGGATGCTCTTGACGAAGCCCTCTGTGCAATCGTAGTACGGAGGTCCTTCATGGATTCCTATGGCGATGATCCCAGCTTCCGTGCTGAACACGAGAACCGCCGCGAACACAAGGAACGCGTTTCGTCCGGGGATCTCCCCAATCGAAAAAGCCACTCGAGACCGCACGGTCATGATCGAGAGCCTGACGCCGTAGTGCCTGCAGACCGCCCTCGCGGCACGTAACTCTTGCTTTGCGGCGGGCTGACCGAAATCCACGAACAGCGGTCGGACGGCGAACCGCTGGCGTAAGTAGAATGCCAGCAGGGCGGCCGAGTCGATGTCGCCGCTGACCAGGACTTCCACCGAGCTCTTCGGCCGGCGTTCTTTCGACACCTGTTTTCGGCGTTGAGTGGAAGGCATCATGAGATCGTAAGCACCTCAACCACCTCCGCGATGACGTGGAACTCGTCGTCGCGGACGTCGGTCAGAATGATCGGAGCGAAGTGCGGGTTCTCCGGCACGAGCCGGATCTCGGTGTGCCGCCACCCGCCGGCGCCGTCGCTCTCCTTGTGGCTCTCGTAGCTC
>JAMDDA010000218.1 GCA_023488925.1 Actinomycetota bacterium | reverse complement strand
AGGAGGATTGGTAGATATCTCGATGAAGGCGGTCGGAGCGACCTCCGGGCGTCTGTCATACATGATATCAGATTGGCGGGGGAACTTTCACGGACAGATAACAGCTCAAGGAGCCGACGGTGCTTGAACCAGTCCACCCACTCCAGGGTGGCGAACTCCACGTCCTCCAGGGTCTTCCAGGGGCCTTGCTTTCGGATGAGTTCCGTCTTGTAGAGGCCGATGACCGTCTCGGCGAGGGCATTGGCCCGCGTCGTCGACCACACCCCATCCCGCAGGTGATGGCCGAACTGTTCGGGTGACCCACCCATTCCACCCTTGGTGTGGGCGGGAGTTCGTATTCGTGGCAGTGCGTCACACCTGGGGCGAGGACCGCGTGTTCTTCTTCGCTGACGAGGGCACTCAGAAGTCCCTGCCCAGGGCGTGGACCGACGCCGCCGACGTAGATGTCTTCGTGGCACTGGCTGCCGGGAGATCCCCATTCCGGGTGGCGGACCTGCTGCTCCTAGCCGAGATCATCGATGGCCTCCGCGAGCCCCCATCCGGCGCGGCACCGTAAGATAGATTTTGCCGCTTATGTAAGAGGAATTCCGCCGAGGCATGCTCGGTAGAGCATCAACATGGCACCTATATGCCTGATGTGTTGCCGGGTAATCGGGATGGATGTTTGACTGGCTGTTCATGTATGGGCATAATCGTCTTAACACATAGAGATGAGAGGAGGGCACGTGGCTCAGAGACCGGAGGACCCCAAGGTGGAGGCGCTCAGGGCGGAGCGGAGTCTGAACCCGCGGCCGGAGGCGGTGACCGACGAGGAGTTTCGCTCCTCGGAGTTCTTCGACGCTCGTGACTTGGTGCAGGTCAAATACGAGATGGTGCGCCGGGTGCGGGTGGACGGCCAGGCGGTGAGCCGCTCAGCCGCCGCATTCGGCTTCTCCCGCCCGTCGTTCTATGAGGCCGCCGCCGCCCTCGAGGCCGGCGGGCTTGCGGCTCTGGTGCCGGCCCGGCCCGGCCCCCGGCGAGCGCACAAGCTGACCGAGGAGGTGGTGGCCTTCGCTCGCGAGCGCCTGGAGAGCGCCCCCCCGCTGCGTTCGGTCGATCTGGTCGAGGCGATCGCGGAGCGGTTCGGGATTCGGGTGCACCCTCGCTCGGTGGAACGAGCTTTGGCCCGCTCCTTTCGCCCCGAGCAGGGAGGGAGGCGATGAGCGCGTGGGCGACGCTGGTGACGTCGAACGCTATGAGCGGCTGCGCCGTCAAGCCCTGGCCGGCGAAGGAGCGGGCTGGCCGCTGGGATTGGCGCTTCTTGAGCGCCGCGGTGTCGCTGCTTGGGTCAAGGCCTGGCCGACGACTGCTCCTTTGCCACCCGCACCACCTTCAGCCGTCGGGCCTCTGCGCGTCGACGGGGTCGTCGGCGTGCTCGCCACCATGGCACTCGCGTGCCTGCGGGCGGGGTGAAGAGCCGTGAGCGCCCACACCGGCGTCTCCAAGGTCACCGCCGGGCACCTGGCGCGCACCGCCTACCTCTACGTCCGCCAGTCCACCCTGCGCCAGGTCATGCACAACACCGAATCCGCCACCCGCCAATACGCCCTGCGCCAGCGCGCGGTCGCCTTGGGCTGGCCGGCCGAGCAGATCGTGACCATCGACACTGACCAGGGACATTCCGGCGCCTCCGCCGCTGATCGCGAGGGATTCCAGCAACTGGTGGCCGAGGTCGGCCTGGGCCGAGCCGGGATCGTGCTCGGCCTGGAGGTCTCCCGCCTTGCTCGCAACAACGCCGACTGGCATCGGCTGCTGGAGATCTGTGCCCTCACGGACACCTTGATCTTGGACGAGGACGGGCTCTATGACCCGGCCTGCTTCAATGACCGGTTGCTGCTGGGGCTTAAGGGCACCATGTTCGAAGCCGAGCTGCATTTCATCCGGGCACGGCTACGCGGCGGGCAGCTCTCCAAAGCCCGCCGGGGCGAGCTTCCGATGCCCCTGCCGGTGGGGTTGGTGGCCGACCCGGCCGGCAAAGTGATGCTGGATCCCGATGCTGCCGTCAGGCGCGCGGTCAATCACCTGTTCGCCACCTTCGCCCGCACCGGCTCGGCCCGGGCCGTGGTGCAGGCGTTCGCCGCCGAAGGTCTCTTGTTCCCCGCCCGGGTGCGCTCCGGGGCCCACGAAGGCGAGCTCGCCTGGATGCCGCTCAAGCACTGGCGGGTGCTGCGTACCCTGCACAACCCGCGCTACGCCGGAGCCTTCGTCTATGGGCGCCGTTGCCAACGCAAAGGCCCCAATGGCCAGACCTTCCACGAGACGCTGCCCCGCGACCAGTGGACCGCGCTCATCCCCGACGCCCACCCAGGCTACATAAGCTGGGACGAGTTCGAGACCAACCAAACCCTCTTGGCCCAAAACGCCCAGGCGCACGGCAGCTGCCGCAGCGCCGGCCCCGCCCGCGAAGGCCCCGCCCTCCTGCAAGGCCTGGCCATCTGTGGACGCTGCGGACGGCGCATGACCGTGCGCTATCATCGTCGCCGCGGCCTCGAGGTTCCTGACTATCAGTGCGTCGGCGCGTCCATCCAAGCCGGCGCCCCGCGCTGCCTCACCGTGCCCGGCGCCGGCGTCGACGCCGCCGTGAGTCGGCTGCTTTTGGACACCGTCACTCCGCTCGCCCTTGAGGTCGCGCTTAGCGTGCAAGGTGAACTCGAAGCCCGCGCCGCCGAAGCCGACGCTCTGCGGCGCAGCCACGTGGAACGAGCCCGCCATCGTGCTGAGCTCGCCCGCCGCCGCTATCTCGCCGTCGACCCCGACAACCGGCTGGTGGCCGACAGCCTGGAAGCCGACTGGAACGACGCCTTGCGTCAGTTGCAGGCCGTCCAGGAGGACTACGAGCGCGCCAAGGCCACAGAGACCGCGCTCAGCGAAGAACACAAGGTCCGCCTCCGCGCCCTCGCCGCCGACTTTCCCGCCCTTTGGGCTGACCCCGCCACTCCCCAGCGGGAGCGCAAGCGCATGACGCGGATGCTCATCGAAGACGTCACCCTGGCCAAGACCGACCAGATCCACCTTCACATCCGTTTCCGCGGCGGCCAGACCAGCAGCCTCACCATCCCCATCCCGCCCACCGCCTGGAAGGTCCGCCAGACCGACCCCGAGACCCGCGCCCTGCTCGACCGGCTCCTCGATGATCACACCGACTCTGAAGCCGCCGACGCCCTCAACGCCGCCGGGCGTCGCTCCGGCGAAGGCAGGACGTTCACCGGCCGGATCGTCCTCGAGCTACGCCGCGGCAACGAACTGCCCAGCCACGCCGAACGGCTGCGAGCCCGCAGGCTGCTCAGCCTCGACGAAATCGCAGAGCAGATCGGAAGAGCGTC
>JAMDDA010000198.1 GCA_023488925.1 Actinomycetota bacterium | reverse complement strand
ATTGCGCAGGGCGGAGGGCGAAAGAAAGCGGCGGGCTCCCCAACCCCGGCGGGTCACCTCCACGGCCTGTGCCCCCGACCGCCGAGCCAGGGCCAGCCGGGCGGAAAAGGGCGCGGGCACGGTGGCTCTTCGACCAAGAAAACAGGCGGAGAATGACTTATGAAAGCTGCACGAGCACTGCTGGAGGCGCTCAAGCGTGAAGGGGTGGAGGTTCTCTTCGGATATCCCGGAGGGAGCGTCATCCCCCTGTACGACGCGCTCTACGATTTCGACATCGATCACATCCTCACCCGGCACGAGCAGGGTGCGGCTCACGCCGCCGACGGCTACGCCCGGGCTTCGGGCAAGGTGGGCGTGTGCATCGCCACCTCGGGCCCGGGAGCGACCAATCTCACCACCGGCATTGCGAACGCCTACCTCGACAGCGTGCCCTTGGTGGCCATCACCGGCCAGGTGCGCACCAACCTCATCGGCACCGACGCCTTCCAGGAGGCCGACGTGACCGGCATCACCCTCCCCATCGTGAAGCACAGCTACCTGGTGCAGAGGGCGGAGGACATCCCGGGGGTCATTCACGAGGCCTTCTACATAGCCAGCACGGGCCGGCCGGGGCCGGTGGTGGTCGACGTTCCCGTGGATCTCACCACCGAAGACATCGCCTACGACCCCGAGAAGGCTCAGAAGATCGCCCTTCCCGGCTACAAGCCCACCGTGCAAGGGCACCCCAAGCAGATCAGGGCGGCCGCCAAAGCCATCGCCGAGGCCGAGCGCCCGGTGATCTTTGCGGGAGGCGGGGTGATCGCCGCCAACGCGGCCGACGAGCTGCGCGAGCTGGCCCTCTACGCTCACATCCCGGTGACCACCAGCCTCACGGGCATAGGTGCCTTTCCCGAGGACCACGAGCTGTCCCTGGGTATGCTGGGCATGCACGGCACCCGCTATGCCAACTACGCCGTGACCAACTGCGACCTCGTTTTCGGCGTGGGTGTGCGCTTCGATGACCGGGTGACCGGCAAGATCGAGACGTTCGCTCCCGGCGCCACCATCGTGCATGTGGATGTCGACCCGGCCGAGATCTCCAAGAACGTGGCCGTGGACGTGCCCATCGTGGGCGACGCCAAGCGCGTCCTGGCCGCCATCCTGGCCGAGCTCAAGAAGCACGGGCCTTCGCCTGACCGGCACCTCCCCTGGATGCAGCGCGTGGCCGAGTGGAAGAGAGCTCACCCCATGACCGTGCGCCAGGATCCCGAGGGCGAGATCATGCCCGAGTTCGTGGTGCAGAAGCTCTGGGAGATCACGCGGGGGGAAGCCGTGGTCTGCACCGAGGTGGGCCAGAACCAGATGTGGGCAGCCCAGTACTACTTGGCGAAGCATCCGCGGCAGTTCATCAGCTCGGGCGGTTTGGGCACCATGGGCTTCGGCTTTCCCGCTGCCATCGGGGCCAAGGTGGCGCGGCCCGAGGCCACGGTGCTGGACATCGCCGGCGACGGCTCCTTCCAGATGACCGTGCAGGAGCTCGCCACGGCGGTCAACTACGGCATCGCGGTGAAGGTCTGCATCCTGAACAATCAGTACCTGGGTATGGTGCGCCAGTGGCAAGACCTCTTCTGGAACAAGCGCTACAGCTCCACCTGCATCGCCTGTCAGCCCGACTTCGTCAAGCTGGCCGAAGCCTACGGAGCGGAAGGCTTCCGGGCCGTGCGGCCTGACGAGGTGGAAGAGACCCTGCGGGCGGCTCTCGCCAGCGATCGGCCGGCTGTCATCGATGTGCGCGTGAAGCGCGAAGCCAATGTCTACCCGATGGTGCCCGCCGGAGGTTCGATCGACCAGATGCTGGGAGGGGAGGACCAGGTGCCGGGAGGGGAGGACCGATGAAGCACACGCTCTCCGTTCTGGTGGAGAACAAGCCGGGCGTCCTCACCCGCATCGCCGGGCTGTTCGCCCGGCGGGGTTTCAACATCGACAGCCTGGCCGTCGGCGAGACCGAAGATCCCAAGTTGTCGCGCATGACCATCACCGTCGACGGCCAGGACCAGTCGATCGAGCAGGTGACCAAACAGCTGCACAAACTCATCAACGTGATCAAGATCACCGACCTCGATCCCAGCGTGAGCGTGGACCGGGAGCTCATCCTGGTGAAGGTGAAGGCCGACGCCGCCTCCCGGTCTGAGATCATGCAGATCGTGGAGATCTTCCGGGGCAAGATCGTGGACGTGTCGCGCACCACTCTCATCATCGAGGCCACCGGTGATCGGGCCAAGCTCGAAGCCATGCTCGAGTTGTTTCGCCCCTTCGGCATCGTGGAGCTGGTGCGCACCGGGCGTATCGCCATGGGCCGGGACAAGAAGGCCCTTTGCGGCCCATCTCGCCCCGCAGGATGCTGAGAAACACCGTGACGATCAGGTGCGGAGATGCATAGGCGCCCCCGGCGACGTTCGGCGGCGGGAGCGGCACGCCACGCGCGGTTCTTCGGCAGACTGCCGAGTGCAGCAAGTATTGCAGATATATACTAATGCAAGAAACACTGTAGGAAGAGAGGGAAGACAGTCATGTTCTACGACAAGGACGCAAACCTCGATCTGCTGCAGGGTGAGACCGTGGCCGTGCTGGGCTTCGGCAGCCAAGGCCACGCCCACGCCCAGAACCTGCGTGACAGCGGCGTGAAGGTGGTTGTGGGCCTGCGCGAGGGCTCGGCCAGCCGTCGGCGGGCCGAAGAAGCCGGCCTGGAGGTGCTCTCCCTGCGCGAGGCGGCCGCGAAGGCCGACATCATCATGGTGCTGGTGCCCGACCAGGATCAGAAGCGTGTCTACGAAGAGTCCATCCGCGACGGCCTCGCCCCCGGCAACATGCTCATGTTCGCGCACGGCTTCAACATACATTTCAATCAGATCGTCCCGCCCGCGGCGGTGGACGTGACCATGGTGGCTCCCAAAGGTCCGGGGCACCTGGTGCGCCGGGTGTACATGGAGGGCGGCGGCGTCCCCGGCCTGGTGGCCGTGCATCAGGATGCCACCGGGCAGGCCAAGGAGAAGGCCCTGGCCTACGCCAAAGGCATCGGGTGCACGCGGGCCGGCGTGATCGAGACCACCTTCCAGGAGGAGACCGAGACCGACCTCTTCGGGGAGCAAGCCGTGCTCTGCGGCGGCACGAGCGAGCTCATTCGCGCCGGCTTCGAAACCTTGGTGGAAGCCGGTTACCAGCCGGAAATCGCGTACTTCGAGTGCCTGCACGAGCTCAAACTGATCGTCGACCTGATCTACGAGCACGGTATCAGCGGCATGCGCTACTCCATCTCCGAGACCGCCGAGTACGGCGCCGTCACCCGGGGCAAGCGCATCATCACCGAGCAGACCCGCGCGGAGATGCGCACGATTCTGCAAGAGATCCAATCC
>JAMDDA010000194.1 GCA_023488925.1 Actinomycetota bacterium | reverse complement strand
GTTTCGTGGTCCCGCCCAAGGAGTACTTCCCCAAGATCAAGAAGATCTGCGAGGAAAACGGCATCCTTTTCATCGCAGACGAGGTGCAGTCGGGCTTCGGCCGCACGGGGACCCTCTTCGCCATCGAGAACTGGGGCGTGGCTCCGGACATCATGACCTCGGCCAAGTCCATGGCGGCGGGCTACCCCCTCTCGGGTATCACCGGCCGGGCGGAGGTCATGGACGCCCCCCATGTCGGAGGCTTGGGCGGCACCTACGGCGGCAACCCGGTGGCGTGCCGGGCCGCGCTGGCGGTGTTCGAGATCATCGCGGAGGAGAACCTGCTCGACCGGGCCAAGGTGATCGGCGCCCGGATCACCCAAGCTTTCACCGAGCTGCAGAAAGAGCTGCCCGTGGTGGGCGACGTCCGCGGCCTGGGGGCGATGGTGGCTCTGGAGCTGGTGACCGACCGCGACAGCAAGACGCCCGCCGCCGATCTGACAAAAGCCCTGGTGGGCCGCGCCGTCGACAAGGGTCTCGTGATGATTTCGGCCGGCACCTACGGCAACGTCATCCGGCCACTCATGCCGCTCACCATCGACGACGCGACACTCGACCGCGGCCTGAACATCATCGGCGAGTCTTTGGTCGAGGTGGCGAAGGAGGCCGGGCTGGCGTAAGGTTGCGCGAGGAGTACCCAGGGCGACGGCGAGGGTGGGCATGGTCATCGACAGGCAGCGCTACGACGAATCACGCCTCCTCGACGTGGCCCATCTCCAGTTCGATATCGCCGCCGAGCACCTCGGCCTGGACCCCGGCCTCCGCGAGCTCATGCGGGCGGGCCAGCGGGAGTTCACCGTACGCTTTCCGGTGCGCATGGATGACGGCTCCATCCACGTGTTCCAAGGCTACCGTGTGCAGCACTCCATCAGCCGGGGGCCGGCGAAGGGAGGTGTGCGCTTTCACCCGGAGGTGACGCTCGACGGCATGCGCGCCCTGGCTGCGCTCATGACCTGGAAGTGCGCCCTCTTGAACCTGCCCTACGGCGGAGCGAAGGGCGGCGTGCGCTGCAACCCCAAGGTGTTGTCACCCGCCGAGCTCGAGCGGATCACGCGGCGCTTCACCTGGGAGATCGCGCCCCTCATCGGCCCCGATCAGGACATCCTCGCTCCCGACGTCAACACCGATTCCCGCACGATGGCCTGGATCATGGACACGTTCTCCATCCTGAAGGGCTACACCGTACCCGGAGTGGTCACCGGCAAGCCTCTGGAGATAGGAGGCAGCCTGGGGCGGGAAGCGGCCACCGCGCAAGGGTGCGTTTTCGCCATCCGCGAAGCGGCCATCGTCTCGGGCCTCGACCTGGAGGGGGCCACGGTGGCCGTGCAGGGCTTCGGCAAGGTGGGCTTCCACTCCGCCCGTCTCATGGCCGAGCTCGGCGCCCGAATCATCGCCGTGAGCGACAGCCAGGGCGGCGTCATGGCCGAGACCGGCCTCGACGTTCACGAAATCCGGGCTCACAAGCAGGCCACCGGGTCCGTGGTGGGGGCGCCCGGAACCGCGTCCCTGACCAACCGGCAGCTGCTGGAGCTGCCCGTGGACATCCTGATACCCTGTGCCATCGAGGGGCAGATCACGGCGGACAACGCCGGTCGCGTGCGGGCCCGCATCCTGGCCGAGGGCGCCAACGGACCCACCACGCCTACGGCCGATGACATCCTGGCCGAGCGGGGAGTTTTCCTGGTACCCGACATCCTCGCCAACGGCGGAGGGGTGACCGCGTCGTACTTCGAGTGGGTACAGAACACCCAGAAGCTCTTCTGGAGCGAAGAAGACATCAACAAGAAGCTCGACAGCGTGATGACGCGGGCCTTCCACGAGGTTTACCAGCTGGCCAGAAGCGAGGGCGTGCATATGCGCACCGCGGCTCTCATGTTGGCCGTTGGCCGCGTGGCCAAGGCCAAGCAACTCCGTGGAGTCTTTCCGTGAGGAGGAGGACACACCCATGACCCACCACATCCTGCGCGTCGACCTCACCCAGGGCACCTGCCGGCGCGAAGAGGTGCCCGCCGAGCTTGTGCGGCAGTTCCTGGGGGGCAAAGGCCTGGCCGCCCACTACCTGGCCTCCGAGCTGCCCCCGGGCTGCGACCCCTTCTCCCCGGAGAACCGCCTGATCTTCATGACCGGCCCCCTCTCCGGCCTCTTCCCGGGCACCTGCCGGCACGTGGTGGTGACCCGGAGCCCGGCCACCGGGGGCTTCCTGGACACCTACGCCGGCGGCTACTTCGCCTGGGAGCTGCGCAAGTGCGGTCTGCTCGGCATCATCATCCAGGGCCAGGCCCCCGCGCTCTCCTATCTCGAGGTGACCGCCGCGGACGCCCGCCTGCAGGACGCCCGCCCCCTGGCCGGCAAGAGCATCGCCGAGACCGACGACTTCTTCCCCGAGGCGCGCGTAGCCGCCATCGGCCCCGCCGGGGAGAACCGCGTCCTCTTCGCCTGCATCGGCAACAACGCCGGCCGGAGCAAGAACGGCCGCAGCGGCTACAACGGCCGGGGCGGCGCGGGCGCGGTCATGGGCCAGAAGAACCTGAAATGCATCGTACTGCGGGGGGGAGAGGGCCCCACTCTCTCCGCAGAAGCCCGGGAGCTCCGCCGGCGGCTGAGCCAAAAGATCCAGGCCGCAGACTCCGCTTCGGGCTGGCTGAGGGAGGCGGGGACCCCGGTGATCGTGGACTGGACCAACCAGGTGCAGGTGCTCCCCACCGAGAACTGGCACCGGGGCTCCTTCCCCGAGGCCGCCGCCCGCATCGGCCACGAGCCCGTGCTGGCCCACCTCCTCTCCCGGGAAGCCTGCTACCGGTGCCCGGTGGCCTGCGGCCCCCACGTGCGCGCGGAGACCGGCGCCTTCCCCGGGGCCGAAGCGGACAAGCTCGAGTACGAGACCATCGGCCTGGGGGCGAGCAACACCGGGAACGGCGACTTCTCGAGCATCGTCCACTTCGCCCAGCTCTGCGACGAGCTTGGGCTGGACACCATCTCCTGCGGGGCGGCGGTGGCCTTCTTGATGGACGCCGCCGCCCAGGGCTTCGTGGACTCCCCCTTGCGCTTCGGGGACGCCCAAGGCCAGGCCGCCCTCACCCGGGACATCGCCTACCGGCAGGGCTTGGGAGCCGTGCTGGCCGACGGCATCGAGCGGGCGGCCCGCGCTTGGGGAGTGGACGAGGAGAAGGTACCGGTGTTCTCCATCAAGCACCTCGAGTTCCCGGCCTACGACCCCCGGGGCAGCGTGGGCATGGCCCTGGCCTACGCCACCAGCGACCGGGGGGCCTGCCACATGCGCAGTTGGCCCATCGCCATCGAGGCCCTCTCCGCCGAGCCGGACGCCGACCCCTTCGGTACCGCGGGCAAAGCCGCCTTCGTCA
>JAMDDA010000045.1 GCA_023488925.1 Actinomycetota bacterium | reverse complement strand
TGCCTTTGCCAATGAACTCGCCCACCCCGCGGTGGGCGGGGAAGAGATAGTCGTCCTCGGGCAGGGGTCCGGTAATGCCGACGGCGACCGCCTCCTGCCCCGTGCCGAAGTGCCCCATGAGGGCGATCTTGCCTTCCTTCAGGAGCGCATCGTGCTGCTCCTCGAACCTGCGCGTCACGAACATGCGCCGATAGAGCGCGACCAGTTGTTCACGGGAAACCGTCACGAAAGGACCTCCTTGAATCGTGGTGGACTTTGTTGTCACGCTCGGGCGCCTCCAGACCTCACCCATAGCCTGTCACCTCTGCCGGTGTAAGCCCGGTGAGCTCGAACTGCGGGTAGGTCGCACACGGACCCGACTAGGGAGCCCCACCCCACGATGGCCGCTACGGTTGCTGTGGCCGTCTCGGCATTGATGTCGGCCGCGACCACCTTCGCCCCCTCACGGGCGAAGAGCTCGGCGGCGGCGCGGCCGATGCCGCTGCCCGCGCCGGTGACGATAGCCACCTTGCCCTGCAATCTCACCATGCACCTCCTCGTCCCGCTCCCGGGGTGGATCTCTTGCCGTTTGGGCCGGCCCGTCTCATTCCAGCAGCACCTCCTCGGTCTCTTGTTCTTCCAGAGCACGCGGCGGTGGCCGGTCGCCCAGATAGGTCGAGAGGATGCGCTCGTCGCGCAGCAGGTCGGCCGCGGAGCCCATGAGCGCCACCTCCCCTGTCTGCAGCACGAGGGCCTCGTCGGCGATGGAGAGGGCCATCTCGGCGTTCTGCTCGACCATGAGCAGGGTGAGCCCCCCCTTGTTGAGGGCGGCGAGGACCTCAAAGATGTGCTCCACCACCTGAGGAGCAAGGCCCATGGAGGGCTCATCCAGCAGCAGCAGGCGGGGATGGTTCATGAGGGCGCGTCCGATGGCCAGCATCTGCTGCTCGCCACCCGACAGCGTCCCGGCGCTCTGGTGTCGCCGGTCGGCCAATACCGGAAAGAGTTGGTACACGTAGTCGCGGTCCTCACGCACGCCGTCCCGATCTCGGCGGCGGTAAGCCCCCAGCAGCAGGTTGTCCTGCACACTCAGGGTGGGGAATACGTGACGCCCCTCGGGGACGTGACTGATGCCCGCAGCCACGATCTGCGGGGCCGGAAGCCCGGTCATCTCCTTCCCCCCGAAGCGGATGTGACCGGCGGCGAGTGGGATCGTGCCCGACAGAGCCCGCAACAACGTACTCTTGCCCGCGCCGTTCGCTCCCAACAGGGCGACGATCCGGCCCTCGTCGATCCGAAAGGAGACATTGCGGACGGCCGATATGGAGCCGTAGCACACCGACACGCCGGTCACCTCGAGCGCGCCGTCGTCAAGCCTGCCGTCTTTGGCGCCGGCCACCTGGCGGCCGTCGCCGCCGGGCCTGCCGTCTTTGGCGCCGGCCACCTCGAGCGCGCCGTCGTTGGGCTTCCTCGTCTGTCTTCCCCTGCCGCCCAAATAGGCCTCGATGACCGCCGGGTGCTCCCGAACCTCACCGGGTGCGCCTTCGCTGATGAGGCTCCCGTGGTCCAGGACACTCACCTGATCCGAGATGCCCATGACGAGGTTCATGTCGTGTTCCACGATCAGCACCGTCACACCACTTTCGCGTATGGCCGCGATCTTCTCGATGAGCTCGCCCCGCTCCGCCGAGTTCATGCCTGCGGCCGGCTCGTCCAAGAGCAGCAGGTCCGGCTCGGTGGCCAAAGCCCTGGCAATCTCGACGAGACGCTGACGGCCGTAGGGGAGCGCGACCGCGGGCCACTCCGCGTAGTCCGCCAGACCCATGAGGGCCAGGACTTCCAGGCTACGCTCGCGGGACCGTCGCTCCTCGCGCCGCTGGCTGGGGAGGCCTAGCCCGGAGGAGACGAACCCGGCCCTCTCGTGGCGGTGCCGGCCGGCCATCACGTTCTCGAGAACGTTCATGTTGGGGAACAGACGCAGGTTCTGGAAGGTACGCGCGATACCGAGCCGGACGACGAGCACCGGCGACCAGCCGGTGATGTCCTCGCCCGCAAACAAGATCCGGCCTGCATGCGGCGAACGCAGCCCGCTGATGACGTCGAAGAGAGTGGTTTTGCCCGCCCCGTTCGGCCCGATTACCGCCGCCGTCACACCTTTGGGGATAGACAGCGAAACCCGGCCGACAGCCTGCAGGCCGCCGAAGTAAACGCTCACGTCCTCCAGCTGTAGGAGTGGCGGACCAGAGGCGGCAACCGACCTGTTGCCGTTCGCTCTTTGCGAGGGGGCGGGCCGGAGGGCGCACGCCGTTGCTTCCGCGTACGCCGTTTTCTCCGCCGGCCTGCTTCCTGAGGGGGTAACCGCAGCGGGCCTCCCGGCGAGAGGGCGCCCAAGACGAGACACCCGACAGCGAAGCCACGCTGCGTGGCGCGGGCGAAGGCCGCCGGTCACGCCGCCGGGAAGGAAGAGGAGCAGCAGGAGCAGCACTACCGCGTAGAGCAGGCCGCTGTACTGCTGATAGCCCGATAGCGAGCGACTCATCCAAGTGAGGAGCACGGCTCCCAGCAGGCCTGCCGAGAGGCTCCGCATCCCCCCGAGCATCACCATGATGACGACCAGGATGGACAGCTCGGTGGTGAAGTTCATCCAACTTATGGCAGAGAAGAACAAAGCGTACAGGCCGCCGGCCAGGCCGGCGTACACAGCGCTCAAGACGAAAGTCCGGAGCTTCCATCGCGCCGCCTCGATCCCCAAGGTAGAGGCGGTGATCTCACTCACGGCGATTGCGTGCAAGGCTCGTCCCACCCGGGACCTCATGGCCTGCTGACTTAGCAGCAGCAGCAGCAAAGCAAGTATCCACACGGCGTAGTACTGCTTCAGGTAGTCGTCGAACGCGAAACGGCCTACAGAGAGCCACGGGACACCCACCACACCCTCCAAGCCACCGGTCAGCCAGCGCGCCTCCCGCACGAAGACCGTGAATATCCCGCCCAGGCCGAGGGTGGCAAGGGCGAGAAAGTAGCTCTTGAGGCGCAGGACGGGCCTTCCCACGACGTAGGCCACGAGACCCGAGAGGCAGGCGCCGGCCAACAGGGCCGCGAGCGTCGGTATGCTGAAACGCGTGCTGAGCACGCCACTCGTGTAGGCTCCGAGACCAAAAAACGCGGCGTGGCCCAAGGATATCTGGCCGGCCTGCCCCAACAGCAGACTGAGACCCAGCGCCAACATGGCGTACAGCCCGGCGACAACCATGACGCTGAGGAAGTAGTCCCCCGGCGAAGAAAGTGGCCAGGCCAGCAACGCCAAGGTAACGAGAAACCACAGCGAACGGCCGGCGGACAGGCTGCGAAGGGAGCTCATCGCGCGGGCGGACAGGCTGCGAAGGGAGCTCATCGCTACTCGGCCTCGGTCAGGGACGCGCCCAGGATTCCGCGCG
>JAMDDA010000049.1:2935-3429 GCA_023488925.1 Actinomycetota bacterium | reverse complement strand
ACATAGCGGAGCAGATGCACCAGGGACGCATCACGGTGGGCGAGGGCGAAATCCAGGCGTATTACGATCGGAACCGCTCCGCCTTCGGCGAACGTCCGCTCGCGGAGGTGAAGGAGCAGGTGCGCCGGATCATCGTCGAGCAGAAGGAACGCGGTTTTGTCCAATCGTACCTGGCGGAACTCCGGCAGCGTGCCGGCCTCCAGGTTGACTACGGACTTTTAGATGTCCCGGAGCCGAGTCCACCGGACGTGGCTGCTTATTACAAGGCAAATCGAGACAGGTTCCGCATCCGCGCACGGGTGAGGATTCTGCAGATTCAGGTGAGCGTGAGCCTCGCCGGAAACGATCAGAAGGCAAAGGCGCGCGCCGAAACGGCACGAGCCCGCGCGGTCGCCGGGGAGGATTTCGCAGCACTGGCCCGCACCCTTGGCGATGGCCCCGAGAAGGCGAGCGATGGAGCGCCCGCCGAGCCGGTCACGGCCGGCAGGCGTGGA
>JAMDDA010000049.1:0-2925 GCA_023488925.1 Actinomycetota bacterium | reverse complement strand
TCCGGCCGTCGAGCACGTCCGGGGCACAGTCGCCGGCATGCTCCGAGATGAGCGGACCCGTGATGCCTTCGCCGAACGCGCCAACCGGACGCTGTTCACCATCCACTCCCGCCGAACCACCCTCGGCGAATTCCTCCGGGAACGGGACGAGCTGCCTACGGCGACACTCGCCCAGTACGCGGGAACCGCGGGACTGCGGCGGCTGCTGGACGGCATGATCGACCGGCTCCTCGTGGTGGAGGACGCCACCGAAATGGCCCTCGACGTGGATCGGCGGGATGACATCAGCCACATACGGACGGACCTGCTCGCGAGGTTCCTCCATCAGGAACAGGTTGACGAGGCGCTAAAGCTGAGCGACGAGGAGATCCTGCGCGAATACCGCCGCAACCGTGGCCGTTATACGGAACCTGCACGGGTCAAGGTGCGGTACATCCGTGTGTCGCGCGGGCAGACGGATGACGCGGATCGAATCGCCCGTTCCCGCATCACCGAGGCGAGGAACCAGCTGGTCCCGAGAGGGTTTCTCCGTCGAGGTACCGCCCTGGCGGATTTCGCGCAGGTCGCGGCGCAGTATTCCGAAGACCCGGACACTGCCGCGAAGGGTGGTGACCTGGACAGATGGATCGGCGAATCGGGCAATGTGATGGACGAGGCCTTATCCCATCGTGTCCACCAGGCCCTGCTGCCGCTCAATGTGGGGCAACTGTCTCCCGTCTTGCCTCTTGGGGACAGTTACTACTTGTTCGAGATCCGCGAAAAGCAGGAGGCGCGCGCCCTCTCCTTCGAAGAGGCCCGGGATCTGGTGCGGCACGACCTGGAGGACCGTCGTCACGAGGAGTTGAGCGGGCGCCTGCTGCGCGACCTGGAAGGCCGCGTGCAACTTCGTATCTACGAACGGCGCCTGCGCGCCTTGCGGGACGGACTCGAAGACCCGGCGCGGGCGGACGGGTCCTGAAACAGGAGCACATCGTATGGGTAGACAAACAACGACCATCCTCATCAGCATTGTCGCGAACCTGCTGCTCATCGGGCTGAAGTTCCTCCTCGCCGGGCTGTCGGGCAGCCTCTCGCTGCGGGCCTCGGCATGGCATTCGTTCTCCGATGTGATCGTTTCCGGCATCGTGCTTATCGGCCTCGTCGTGGCGCGCGCCGATCGAAGGCCGTCACGTGGCGTGAGCCGGGTGGAGCACGCCATCAGCCTCGTCGTCGCCCTGTTCATCCTCTACGCGGGGTGGGATATCTTCCGCGACGTCGGGTCGGCGGAGACGCCCGAGATGCGCTACGTCGCATGGGTCGCGCTTGCCGCCGTGCTCTCCATCGTCGTCAGCCTGATCCTTGCGCGGTACAAGACCTACGTGGGCAGGGCCACGGACTCCCCCTCGCTCATCGCCGACGGGTACCACTCGCTTATCGACATGTACAGCTCGATCGTCGTCGTGGCCAGTCTGCTGGGCTACGCGCTCGGTTTCCGCAGCTTGGACAAGGTCGCCGCAGTGGTCGTTGTCCTGTTCATCCTGTTCGCCGGTTACGAGATAGCCAGGGGCGCGCTACGCGGTCTTCTGGGGCGCGGTCAGCCGGACGCTGGTGCCCATCCTGGACACGCGGGCCCGGCAGATCCCGGGCGGGTGCTGCGCACGGCCGTGCCGATCCTCGTGCCAGTGGTCATCGTCCTCTACCTGCTGTCGGGAGTATATGTAGTGAAGGCGGGCCATGCCGGGGTCGTTCGGCGGTTCGGGAAGGTGACGGCGGTGAACGTGCCCCCGGGGCTGCGGTATCGACTGCCGTGGCCCATCGACGCCGTTTCATTGGTCCCCCTCGACGCGATACAGCGCCTCGAGGTGCCGCGATCAACGATGCTGACGGGCGACCAGAACCTGGTCGATGTCACCGCGCGCGTCCATTTTCGCGTCGACGACGTCAGATCGTTCGCGCTCAACGTGAGCGAGCCGGGCGGCCTGGTGCTGACCGCCGCCGAAGCCGCGCTTCGGCAGACCGTCGGGGGCACGACAGTCGATGCCCTGCTCACCTCGGAGAAGGAACGTATTCAGCGCGAGGCGCAGGAACGACTGCAGACGCAGCTCGGACGGGCCGCCGCGGGGCTGCGAGTGCTCTCCGTGCAGCTGCTCGAGGCAGCCCCTCCGCAGGAGGTCGCCACCGCCTTCCTGGACGTGGCATCGGCACGCGAGGATCGATCAACCTACATCAACGAGGCCCTTGCGTACCAGAACGAGTTGCTGCCCAGGGCGCGGGCAAAGGCAGGAGGGATGATCAGCGAAGCGGAAGGGTACCGGGCTGAAAAGATCGCGGGTGCGACGGGAGAGTCCCGGCGGTTCCTGAGTCGACTCGGCGAGTATCGCAAGGCCACGCAGGTGACCCGCACGCGCCTGTACCTGGAAGCCGTGGAAAAGGCGCTGCCCAACGTCAGGAAACTGTTTCTCAGCCCGGGCGTACGGGAGGGAGACCTCGAACTCTGGCTCGGCCGCAGCGGTGTGCTCCCGATGCCCGTCGCTCCATGATCGCGAGGAAGGAGACTGTCGCATGCATGCTCGAGGCATCATCATCGTCGTCGTGCTGGGGGTCGCCGTGGCGGCGTCCAGCCTCGTCTTCTACGCCATTGACGAAACCGAGGTCGGTGTACTGACCCAGTTCGGCAGGCCGATCGCCGCCGTCACGACGTCTGGGCTGCACGCGAAGTGGCCCGACCCCGTGCAGACGATCAAGCGGTTCGACAGGCGTCTGCAGGTCTACACCCCACCGGAGAAGGAATACCTCACGTCCGACAAGAAGGCGATCCGGGTCGAAAGCTACATCACCTGGAGGCTTGTCGATCCCACTCGGTTCCTCGTAAGCGTCGGCGACAAGGGCGGTGCCGTGATGCGCCTCGCGGACATCGTGACTTCCGAACTCGCTGCCGCTCTCGGG
>JAMDDA010000007.1 GCA_023488925.1 Actinomycetota bacterium | reverse complement strand
GGTCGAGGAGGGCCGGCAGAAGGTTGGTCTGATGGAGTTCGCGGCCGCGGAAGCTCCGCAGGACGGCGGCCAGGCGCCGGCTCCGGAGCCGGCCGCGGATGTCGCCCCCGGCGAGGCGGCCTCCGGTGAAGCCGCCGCGGAAGCGGAGGCTGCTCAGCCTGGCTGAGGCGGGGTTGGGCGCAGGTGGCCGCGCGCATATGAACAGCTTCTCCGCGAGTGGCAGCGAGAAGCCCTTGCCCGACGTGAGAATGGTGAACGGGGCCCGCGGGCCCATGGAGGTTGCGGTATGAGTGTGAGCGCACAGGCGGTGAAGCAGCTGCGCGAGAAGTGCGGCGCCGGCATGATGGACTGCAAGCGTGCCCTGGAGGAGACGGGCGGCGACATGGAAGCGGCCATCAAGCTGCTCCGGAAGAAGGGCATGGCGGCGGCCGACAAGAAGGCCGGCCGCGCGGCGAACGAGGGTCTGATCGACGCCTACATCCATCAGGGCGGCAAGATCGGGGTGATGGTCGAGGTCAACTGCGAGACCGACTTTGTCGCGCGCAACGAGGCGTTCAAGGCCTTCGTCCACGACGTGGCCATGCATATCGCGGCGGCAGCGCCCCGCTGGGTGTCGCGCGAAGACATCCCCGCGGACGTGCGGGCGGCGGAGATGGAGATCTACACGGCCCAGGCTCGCGAGACCGGCAAGCCGGAGCAGGTGTTGGCCAAGATCGCCGAAGGCAAGCTCAACAAGTGGATGGAGCAGACGGTTCTCCTGGAGCAGGCCTTCGTCAAGGAACCGGAAAAGACCATCGACGAGCTGCGCCGCGAGCTCGTGGCGAAGATCGGGGAAAACATCGAGATACGGCGCTTCGTCCGCTTTCAGCTGGGCGAAGAGCCGGTCTGAGCCTGGCGAGGGCGGCGCCGCGGCGCCGCCCTCTTTCTAGGGGGGGAGACGCAAGCGCAGCGAAGGAGCCTGACGGTGGATGATGCTATGCCGGTGACCGGAAACCCGATCTACAGGCGGGTCCTCTTGAAGCTGAGCGGAGAGGCGCTGGTGGGGGAGGCGGCCTATGGTATCGACCCGGAACGTGTGAAAGCGGTGGCTTCGGAGATTCGCGACGCGGTCGGCCTGGGTGTGCAGGTGGCCACCGTGGTCGGAGCCGGCAACATCTTCCGGGGCGTGGCCGGCAGCACCAAGGGGATGGATCGAGCGACGGCCGATTACATGGGCATGGTGGCTACGGTGATCAACGCCATGGCGCTGCAGGACGCCTTGGAGAAGATGAGCGTGCCCACCCGGGTCCTCTCGGCCATCCACATGCAGGAGGTGGCCGAGCCGTACATCCGGCGCCGGGCCATCCGGCACCTGGAGAAAGGGCGCGTGGTGATCTTCGCCGCGGGCACGGGTAACCCGTTCTTCACCACCGACACGGCCGCCGCTCTGCGGGCTTTGGAGATAGGGGCGGAGGCCATTCTCATGGGCAAGAAAAAGTATGACGGCGTGTACGACGCGGACCCGGAGGTCAATCCCGGCGCGATGCTCATACCGCACCTGACCCACCGCGAGGCCCTCGAACGGGGCCTGAAGGTGATGGATTCAACCGCTCTCTCGCTATGCATGGACAACGACCTGCCCATCCTCGTCTTCAACGTGAGTCGGCCTCGCAACATCAGCCTGGTGCTGCGGGGCCGGCATGTAGGCACGGTGGTATCATGTGAGGCCGACGGGGGCGCCGACTGAAGGACCGTCCTCTGCCTGGCTGGTGAGGCTGCCCGAATCTCGACGAAGGAGACGGAGCATGGTCAACGAGCTGATGGAAGACGGCAAGAGGCGCATGGACGGCGCCATCGAGTCGCTGCGGAGCGAGTTCAACACGGTGCGGACCAGCCGCGCGTCGACGGCGCTCCTCGACCGGATCACCGTGGACTACTACGGTGTGCGCACGCCTCTCAAACAGCTCGCCAACCTGGCCACGCCCGACCCCCGACTCCTGGCCATCACGGTGTACGACAAATCGGCGGTGACCGCCGTCGTGCGGGCGCTCCAGGAGTCCGATCTGGGGCTCACCCCGAACGTGGACGGCACCGTGATCCGTTTGAACATCCCGCCCCTCACCGAGGAGCGGCGCAGGAATCTGGTCAAACTGGTGCGCAACATGGCCGAGGAGAGCCGGGTGGCCGTCCGCAACGTGCGCCGCGATCTCATCCAGGATCTCAAGGAGTTGAAGAAGGACGGGGAGATCTCCGAGGACGACGAGCGCCGGGCGGAAGAGGAGGCCCAGAAGCTCACCGACGCGCACATCGAGCGCATCAACGAGCTTCTCCGCCGCAAGGAGGAGGAGATTCTCGAGGTCTGATGAGACTCGCGCAGTGGTTCAGGGATCTTCGCGGCCGCGGCCGGGGAGATTCTTTTTTTGGGGGCCGCCGGTATCCGCTCGAGCGGGTGCCCTACCACGTCGGCATCATCATGGACGGGAACGGGCGCTGGGCCGCTCGGCGGCGACTCGGGGTCCTGGCCGGCCACCGCGCCGGTACCCGAGCGCTGAAGGCCACGGTGAAGGCCGCCCTGGCGGCCGGGGTCAGGCAGCTCACCGTGTACTCGTTCTCGACGGAGAACTGGAGCCGCCCCCCGGACGAGGTGGAGGGGCTCATGCGCCTCCTGGGAGAGATGATCGATGCCGAGGTCCCGGAGCTCGACGAACAGGGGGTACGACTCGTGTTCGTCGGCCGGCTTGCCGACCTCGACGCTCCTCTCCGCGAGAAGATCCAGGCAGCGCAGGAGAGGACGAAGAACAACTCGACCATGACCCTGTATGTGGCCTTCAACTACGGGGGGCGGACCGAGGTGATCGACGCGGTGCGGGCCCTGTTGGCCGAAGGTGTGTCACCCGAACAGCTCGACGAAGCCGCGGTGGCGCGCCACCTGTACGCTCCCGACATGCGTGACCCCGATCTGATCATCCGCACGTCGGGGGAGCTGCGTCTCAGCAACTTCTTGCTGTGGGAATCGGCCTATTCCGAGCTTTACTTCTCCGACGTGCTGTGGCCGGACTTCGACGAGGCCGAGTTTGCCCGGGCTCTGCGGGATTACGCTTCCCGCGAGAGACGCTTCGGCGGTCGGCGGGCGGACGGCGTTGCTTAGAGCACGCATTCTCGTCGCTCTGTTCGGAGTCCCCTTGGGGGTATTGCTCGTGGTTCTCGGCGGCCCGGCGTTCGCCCTCGGTCTGGGCCTCATGGCCATCTTGGGCCTGCACGAGTTCTACACGCTCACTCGTCCCTACCGCCCCAATCTGCTCGTGGGTTACCTGGCGGCCCTCGGCATTCTCGCCGGCACCTATTTCGCCGGCTTCGCCGGCCTTTTCGGAGGACTCACTGCTTTGCTCGGCCTTCTGTTCTTCTGGGGCATGGGTGGACGCCTTGGCCATCACTTGGTCGGGCGGATGGCGGTAGGG
>JAMDDA010000179.1 GCA_023488925.1 Actinomycetota bacterium | reverse complement strand
ACGACCACCGCATGCCGCCTCCCCTCTCCGCGCGGTTTTCCGTCCCTGCCGACACCCGGATCCTGCCCACACCCGGAAGGGGCTTTTCGTGGTACGTTTCCCGGAGACGGCCGGCGGGCAAACGGCCGCCCGCGACCCGACACGGCGTGCACGTTTCGTTCCAGCGGAGAGCCGGGCATCAATCCAGGCACCGAGGTCGGGGCAACGAAGACAAGCTGAGGAAGAGGTCGCATTGGATCCAGAAGGAAAACATAGAATCCAGAGCTTCCGCAGATTCCAGAGCGAGGTCGATCGCATGGTGCTGGAGCTCCTGGGGGCTGATCGGATGCTGGGCCACGTGCAGACGGCCTTTCGCCCCAACGCCGACGTCTACTTCGACAAGGTCGAGGGGGCCATCATCGTCAAAGTGGATCTGGCCGGGATCGATCCGGACACCATCAATCTGCAGATCGACGAGCGTGTCCTGCGGGTGAGCGGCCACCGGATCGACCGCGGGCAGCGCGACAAGGTGTACCAGCAGATGGAGATCGCCTACGGCCCCTTCGAGCGCCGCTTCCAACTGCCGGTGGAGGTCGACGCCGACTCCGCCGAGGCCCGCTACGTGCGCGGCTTTCTCGAGATCGTACTCCCCGTGGCGGATCGCAAGGTCAGCCGGCGCATCCCCATCAGCATCCGAGACGACGAGGCGGCCGGACCCGGCTCCGAGGCAGAGCCTGCCCTCCGCCCCGAGCGCGAGCCCGACCGCGACCCCCACGTGACCGACTGAACCCGGCGAGGCTGGTGACGATCCCATGAGCGAGAACGAAATGCAGGAAACAAGGAGAGTGGACGTGGCAGCCGGCGCGCCCGAAGAGACCGTGACCATCACCCACGCGGAGGGCGCCGCCGAGCCCCAGGCTCCCGCTTCCGACCCCACCCCTCCGGTTCTCCCCATCCTTCCCCTCAAGGACACCGTGGTCTTCCCCGAGACGATGATGCCCCTGGCCGTGGGACAACCCCGCTCGGTCAAGCTCATCGACGACGTTCTGGCCAAGGACAAGCTGGTGGGCCTGGTGACGGTCAAGAGCGACGACGTGGAGCTGCCCGGCCCCGACGACGTGCACGACGTGGGCACCCTGGCCGTCGTGCAGAAGATGATCAAGGCCCCGGACGGCACACTGCGTATCGTGGTGCAGGGTCTGCGGCGCATCGCCATCGAGCGGTACACCATCGAGGACCCCTATCTGGTGGCCGCCGTGCACCACGTGCCCGACGTGGTGGAAGAGAGCAAGGAGCTCGAGGCCCTGCAGCGCAACCTGGTCGCGGTGTACGTGCGTATCATCCAGCTGGTGCCCTACCTGCCCGACGAGCTCGAAATGGCGGCCGCCAACATCGAAGACCCGGCTACGCTCGGCTATTTCATCGCTTCCACCATGCGCCTCAAGACCGAGGAGAAACAGGAGCTGCTGGAAGAGGTCAACGTGGCCAAACGGCTGCGCCGGCTCACCGAGTTCATGAACCGTGAACTCGAGGTGTTGGAGCTGGGTTCCAAGATCCAGGACCAGGTGCAGTCCGAGATGGAGAAGACCCAGCGCGAGTATTTCTTGCGCCAGCAGTTGAAGGCCATACAGGAGGAGCTGGGCGAAACCGACGAGACTCAGGCCGAGGTGAACGAGCTGCGGCAGCGCATCGACGAGGCGAACCTCCCCGAGGAAGCCGACAAGCAGGCGCGTCGCGAGCTCGACCGGCTGGCGAAGCTGCCCTCGGCCGCCGCCGAGTACGGGGTGATCCGCACGTACCTCGACTGGATCCTCTCGCTGCCCTGGAACACCTACACCGAGGACAACCTCGACATCGCGCACGCGCGGAAGATCCTCGACCAAGACCATTACGACCTGGAGGACGTCAAGGACCGCATCCTGGAGTTCCTGGCGGTGCAGAAGCTGAAGAGCGAGCTCTCCGGCCCGATCCTCTGCTTCGTGGGGCCGCCCGGGGTGGGCAAGACCAGCCTGGGCCAGTCGATCGCCCGGGCCTTGGGGCGCAAGTTCATACGCATCAGCGTGGGGGGCGTACGCGACGAGGCCGAGATCCGGGGTCACCGGCGCACCTACATCGGGGCCATGCCCGGCACCATCATGCGGGCCATCCGCGACGCCGAGAGCAAGAACCCCGTGTTCATGATCGACGAGATCGACAAGATGGGGGCCGACTGGCGGGGCGACCCTTCGAGCGCCATGCTGGAGGTGCTCGACCCCGAGCAGCACAACACCTTTCGTGACCATTACCTTGACCTGCCTTTCGACCTGTCCAAGGCGATGTTCATCACCACGGCCAACGTGCTCGAGACCATCCCCGGCCCTCTGCGGGATCGCATGGAGGTCATCACCATCGCCGGGTACACCGAGGAGGAGAAGGTCCATATCGCGCGGCGGTACCTCATCCCGCGGCAACTCGACCGCCACGGTCTGAAGGAAGGCCAGCTCGAGCTTACCAACGCGGCTCTGCGCGCCATTATCCAGGGCTACACCCGGGAGGCGGGCGTGCGCAACCTGGAACGGGAGATCGGCACCATTGCCCGCAAGTTCGCCCGGATGGTGGCCGAAGAGGGGAGGGAGCACCTCACCGTCGACGTGGAGCAGGTGCGCGAGTTTCTGGGCAAGCAGAAGCTCTTCCGCGAGATGAAGCGGCGCACGAGCGCTCCGGGCGTCTCCACCGGGCTGGCCTGGACGCCGGCCGGCGGCGACATCCTGTTCATAGAAGCCCGCTCCATGCCCGGAACCGGCAAGCTGATCCTCACCGGCCAGCTGGGCGACGTGATGAAAGAGTCGGCTCAGGCGGCCCTGACCTACATCCGCAGCATTGCCGCCACCCTCGACGCGCCGGACGACTTCTTCCTGAAGCACGACATCCACGTGCACGTGCCCGCGGGGGCCGTGCCCAAAGACGGGCCCTCGGCCGGCGTGGCCATGACCACAGCCCTGGCCAGCATGGTCTCCGGGCGGCCGGTGAGCGCGGAGGTGGCCATGACCGGCGAGGTGACCCTCACCGGTCAGGTGCTGCCCGTGGGCGGTATCAAGGAGAAGGTGATCGCCGCCCGGCAGGCGGGCATCCACACCATCTTCCTCCCCGATCGGAACGAGGCCGACGTGGCCGAGATCAAGGAAGACATCATCAACGACGTGGAGTTCGTCCTGGTGGACCACGTGAACGCGGTGCTCGAGCGGGCCCTGGAGGGAGAACCGCCCCTGCACTTCACCACCCCGACCGAGCCGGAGTCCGCAGCGGTGGAGGCAGACTCGATCCCGACCGAGCCGGAGTCCACGGGGGCGGACTCCCCAGCGGGCGAGGCGGACTCCCCTCGCCCCACCGAGAAGGCGGCCCGCCCGCGCGCCGCCGGCAAATCGACGAAGAAACGGTGACGACATGGGCGTACCGGCGCCCTGGACTGAACAGGACAAGAGCGG
>JAMDDA010000058.1 GCA_023488925.1 Actinomycetota bacterium | reverse complement strand
GCCCCCCGCCCGCTTGGCCGTGTAGAGCCCCTCGTCGGCCAGGCGGATGAGACACCGGGCTGTATGCTTGAAGTACTCTTGGCCCAGGGGCCGGGGCAGCTCTCCGTCCATGAAATCCCGCGGCTCAAGCGTCGCCACACCCAAGCTGGCTCTGACCACCTCGGGTCCGGCTTCTCCCCCCGCAGACTCGGGGCTCCTCTCCAGGAGCGCGAGGATGCGTTCAGCCACGCGGACGGCCCCCGCCCCGGGCGTATGGGGGAGCACAACCGCGAACTCGTCCCCTCCGTACCGCGCCACCACGTCGCCGCTCCGCGTGGCCTGACGCAGCACCTTGCCCACCCAGGCCAGCGCCCGATCCCCGGCCAGGTGACCAAACCCGTCGTTGATCTCTTTCATGGCATCCACATCCACCAGGACAAGGGAGACCGGTTGCCGGTAGCGCAACGCCGAGCGCAGCTCCCGGAGCAGCCACTGATCGAAGAAACGGCGCACGTACACGCCGGTGAGCGGATCCAGGGTGGCCATTTCGTAGAGCAGTGAGTTGTGGATGGCAACGGCCGCCTGGTTGGCGAAAACCTGCACGAGTTCCACGTCTTCGGGAAAGACGGCCGGTCGATCCAGGTAGATCACCCCCCGGGTCATCTCTCCCACGCAGAGGGGTACGATCGTGCTCCCCCCGAGGATCTGGATCCGCCCCGCCCGCAGTGTCTCCCGAATCTGCCGGGTCTTGTCCTCGTCGAGGTAGGCATCTACCTGGTCGCGCCGGTTGAATCGGCCGGTTCCAGCCTGGATCACCAGCTCCTGGTCGTCCTCGGTCATTGCCAGGAAGCCCTCGAGCTCGGCGCCGGGGTCCGACGGATCACCCCCGTTCGGGACGACCGCGAGAAAGGCATTCACGGCCCCGAGCAGGCCCGCCACCTGCCAGAGAATACCCTGCAGCAGGTCGTCGAGGGGTTGGATCTTGTGCAGGTCGGGAGTCATGTCGAGGATGTAGCGCAGGCCCTGCCGGCTTTTCGTGAGCAGCTGCAGCGAATAGGCCATCTTGAGTCCCACGTCCACCCACAGCAGCAGCTTGTCAGGACCCTCGCCCTTGTCGTGGTAGCCCTGGATGTCGAGCTCCCGCAAGAACTCGCGGGGAGGCCGCTCGGTCGCATAGCCGGTCTGCAGAATCACCTGGACCAGCGGGTTGAAGGTGCGCAGCTCCTTGACCACGTCGGCGCCGGTCATGCCGGGCATGTAGTAGTCGAGCAGCAGGAGGTCCACGTGCTGCTCGCGCAGGATCTCCAGGGCGCGGGGGCCATCTCCCGCGGTGAGTACCGTGTGGCCCTCGCGCTCGAGAAGGCGACGGGTCACCTGCAGGTACTCCGGGCTGTCGTCGACCAGCAGCACGGTATAGCCTGTCGGCGCGTCCATGCGAGACCTGCGCGTCATGCCCGTTCCTCCCGGACATCGAGTCCGACCCATGCCCATGACGGCGACCACCGATCCCAGCCCTGAGCATGGTGAACCGCTCGAGAAAACCCGCGGAGCACGGATGCACCGCGGGACACCGAGCGCGTCTATGCTACCATCCCTCTGCCCTCGAGTACGGCACGGAGAGTTACACCCGACTCCATGGAAGCTTCCTCCACCCCCAGCCCACCTCCCGGCCCGCCAGCCGGCCGCACGCGGCGAATGGCGGGGACCGCGGCCAAAGCCCTCCTCGGGCTGGGACTGCTCCTGGTCTTGCTCGGCTTGACCGTGCTCCGGAATCCACCGGCCGAGGGTCCGCACGGCTCTCTCCCGACACCGCCCTCCAGCACGCCCGCGGCGGCCGCCGGGCCCCCGGCCACCTTGGGCTCCACGACGACCGTCTCCCTGAGCCCCTTCCAGCAGGCCAAGGCGGACAGGGGCTACCTGGCGGTGGAAGCCGCCGTCGACGTGCTTCGGGTCTACGACCACGTTCCGCCGGGCTCCACCCTGACGCACACCTTCCCCCGGAAAGGGTACCTCGGCGTTCCGGCCACCTTCTGGGCGATCGACGAGGCCGTCGACAACCAGGGCCGCACCTGGTACCGGATCTACCTGCCCGTGCGCCCGAATGGGAGCACGGGGTGGGTGCGGTCTTCCGACGTGACGACGCTGCAGCTGGCGAACGACCTGCGCGTAGACCTCTCCGACCACCGTCTCGACCTCTACGAGCGCGGTGTGAAGGTACGCTCCTATCCCATCGGCGTGGGCAAGGGCGAAACGCCTTCCCCCCTCGGAGAGTTCTACATCACCATCAAGATGAAGCCGCCCCGACCGAACACCGTCTACGGTGTGCTGGCCATGGGCATCAGCGGATACTCCGAGACGCTGACCGATTGGCCCGGCGGCGGGCAGGTAGGCATCCACGGCACCAACGATCCCTCGTCCATCGGAAAGGATGTCAGCGCGGGGTGCATCCGGCTCCGGAACGAGGACATCCTGGAGCTCAGCAACTTCGTGCCCCTGGGCACGCCGGTCTTCATCCAAGAATGACGCCGCCCGGCCATGACCTCCGCCACCCGATCCTCGTCCGCCCCGCCGCGACATGCGCGACCCTCCCCCGGACCGACCCGCCCGTGACGGCCCTGCCGCCTGCAGCGGCGCCTACGGTCGCGTTCCGCACCCTGGGCTGCAAACTCAACCAGTGCGAGACGGCCCAGATGGAGGAGGTCCTGACCGCCCACGGCTACCGCACCGTTCCCTGGGAAAGCCCCGCCGTCGTGCGCGTGCTCAACACCTGCACGGTCACCGGCAAGACGGACCGAGCCTGTCGCCATGAGATACGCCGGGCCAAACGCCGCGACCCGGGCGCCCGACTGGTCGTAACCGGTTGCTACGCCCAGGTCGCACCCGAGAAGGTCGCCGCCATCCCGGGGGTCGAGTTGGTCCTCGGCAACATCGACAAGTTGAACGTGGCCCGGCACATCGATGACCTGCTCGCCCGCACGGCCGGGGCGGAACCCGAGGGACGGTCGGCGGCCCAGCGGCCCGTTACGCTGGTCACGCCTTTCGCCTCCGCCGCCACTTTTCAGGGCGATTTCATTACCCCCTTCTCCGGCTACACCCGAGCCTTCCTCAAAGTCCAGAACGGGTGCGACTCGCACTGCAGCTACTGCGTGATCCCCGCGGCCCGCGGGCCGTCCCGCAGCATGGCCCGCGCCGAGGTTCTCGCGCAAGTGCGACTCCTGGCTGAACGCGGCTACCGCGAGATCGTGATCACCGGTATCCACCTGGGCGCCTGGGGACGAGACACGGGGGAGGGCACCCTGGCCGACCTGCTGCACGCCCTGGCCGAGGAAGGCGCGGCCGCCCGCTACCGCCTGAGCTCCACCGAACCCCGGGAGATCGACGACCGGGTCCTCGCCGTGATGCGGGCGGCCGGCCCGCGTTTCGCCGACCATTTCCACGTGCCCCTGCAAAGTGGAGCCGACACCGT
>JAMDDA010000136.1 GCA_023488925.1 Actinomycetota bacterium | reverse complement strand
CACGAACGCGCGGCCGATCTGGTGGTCGTCTTCGCCAAAGTGAGGGAAGGTGCTCAAGATCACATCACCGCTTTTCTGGTCGAGACCGACCGGGAAGGGTACACTGTAGACAAGATCGAGCACAAAATGGGCCTGCGGGGCTCCCCCACTTGCTCTTTTGTGCTCGAAGATGTATGGATTCCCGCGGACAACATCCTGGGAGACGTGGGCGGCGGCTTCAAGATTCTGGTCGACACTCTGAACAAAGGGCGCATCAGCGTGGCCGCCCAGGCGGTGGGCATCGCCCAAGGAGCCTTGGAGCACTCGGCCGGTTATGCCAAGGAGCGGGTCCAGTTCGGGATACCCCTGGCCCGCATGCCCGTGATTCAGCAGATCGTGGCGGACATGGTGACCGCGGTGGAGTCGGCCCGCTGCCTCACCTGGGCGGCCGCGTGCAAGTACGACAGTCACGCCGCCGACATGGTCCGTTTCTCGGGCATGGCCAAGCTGTATGCGAGCGACACCGCCATGAAGGTCACGACCGATGCCGTGCAAATCATGGGGGGCTATGGATACATGGCGGAATACCCGGTCGAGCGGATGATGCGGGCGGCCAAGATCTTCCAGATTTTCGAGGGTACGAACCAGGTGCAGCGTCTCACGGTGGCGCGCGAGTATTTCGCCGGCAGGTGAGCCGACTCCACCCGTGGTACCGACACGCCTACAGGAGGACTACAGGAGGGACTCTTCGTGAACATCGTGGTCTGCGTGAAACAGGTGGTCGACACCGCCGCCGAGAAGAGGCTCGACCCTGCCTCCTTCCGCCTCGACCGCAGCGGGGAGAACGTGCTCAATCCCTACGACGAGTACGCCGTGGAAGAGGCGGTACGCTTGAAGGAGAAGCACGGCGGCGAGGTCACCGTCCTCTGCCTGGGTCCGGACACGGCGGCGGAGGCGGTGCGCAAAGCCCTGGCCATGGGGGCCGACCGGGCCGTCCTGGTCACCGACCCCGCCCTGGCCGGCTCCGACACGCAGGGCACGGCTTACGCCCTGGCCCGGGCGCTCGAGCAGCTCGAGTTCGACCTGGTGCTGCTCGGCCTCATGTCCACCGACGCTCAGACCGGGCAGGTGCCGGCCGCCCTCTCCGCACTCCTCGACCTGCCCCTCCTCTCCGTGCTGAATCGGGTGGAGGTGGAGGGCGCCCTTCTCCGGGTCCACCGCCAGACCGACCAGGGTTACGTGGCCTACGAGTGCCCCCTGCCCGCGGTGCTCTCCGTGGCCAAGGGCATCAACGAACCCCGCTACCCGGCCTTGAAGGGCATCATGGGGGCGAAGAAGAAGCCCCTGGAGGTCAAAGACGCCGCCGCCCTGGGTCTCGACCCGAGCCGCATGGGCGCCGGGGGCGCCAAGACCCGGGTACTCGCCGTGCGCGTCCCCGAGCCGCGCAAGCCCGGGGTGAAGGTGGAGGATGACGGAGACGGCGCCCGCAAGATCGCCGACTTTCTCGTCCAAGAGAAGCTGCTCTAACCCCCGGGGCCCCGACCCCGACCGGGGGGAGCCCGCCGGGAGCCCCCGGTCGGCCGGGAGGAGGCGGCCGGGCCAGGAGCAGGAAGCGCAGGCCCACATGGAAACGCAAGAGGAGTCAGAAACCTGTGAGTGAGAAACGTGGCATCCTGGTGGTGGGGGAACGCAAAGACGGCGCGCTCGCCAAGGTCACCCTGGAGAGTCTCACCCAGGCCCGGGCGCTGGCCGCCGGGCTGGGCGGTCCGGTGAGCGTGGCGCTGGCCGCGGAGAAGACGGCTCCTCTCCTCGCGCAGGCCGCCCGCTACGGGGCCGAGCGCGCCTATGTGGCGGAGAGCCCCGAGCTTGCCGTCTTCCGGCCCGGCCCCTTCGCCGACGCCGCGCTCGCCGCCGTCCGGGCGGCCGACCCGGCCGTGGTTCTCTTCGCCAACACCGCCGACCAGCGGGAGGTGGCCTCCCGGGTGGCCACCCACCTGGGGGTCGGTCTCCTCGGGGACGCCACCGGCATCGAGCTCCGGGAGGGCCGGCTGGTGGTCAGCCACCCCTGTTTCGGCGGGAGCCTGATCACCGAGAAGGAGGCCGTCGCCGTTCCGGCCTTGGTCACCGTGCGGGCCAACATCTTTGCCCGCCAGGAGGCCCCCACGGAGCCGCAGGTGGTCTCCCTCTCCGTGGACTTCACCCCGAGCGGGCTCCTCGCCCGGGTGCTCGAGGTGGTGGAGGAGAACGCCGGTATGGTCAGCCTGGAGGAGGCGCAGATCATCGTCTCGGGGGGGCGGGGCTTGGGCGGCCCGGAGCACTTCCGCCTCATCCACGAGCTTGCCGAGGTCCTGGGGGCGGCCGTGGGGGCGAGCCGGGCGGCGGTCGACGCCGGCTGGAAACCCCATCAGTACCAGGTCGGCCAGACCGGCAAGACCGTCTCCCCCAAGCTCTATATCGCCTGCGGCATCTCCGGGGCCATCCAGCACCGGGCGGGCATGCAGACCGCCCACTACGTGGTGGCCATCAACAAGGACCCCGAGGCCCCCATCTTCTCCTTCGCCGACTTCGGGGTGGTGGGCGATCTGCACACCATCGTGCCGGCGCTGACGGAGGAGATCCGCCGCCGCCGGGCGGCGGCCTGAGGCCGGGGCCATGCCCACGCGGGAGCTGCTCGGGAACGTACCCCCCTGGGCCGAGGTGGCCATGTACGGAGGGACGGCGCTGGTCTTCCTCCTGCTGACAACCGATCTCGCCCGGCGGGTGAACATGTATCGGCAGGGGCGGCCGGCGGCCTCCCCCCGGGGAGACCACTGGCCCGCCCGGCTCGCCGACCTGGTGCTGAACGGTCTCCTGCAAAAGGCGGTGCTCGCGGATCGCTACGCCGGCCTCATGCACCTCGGACTGTTCTGGGGCTTCGTGGTGCTCCTGCTCGGCACGATCATCCTCATCTTCCCCATCGATTTCGGTCTCGACTTCTTCCGGGGGAACTTCTATCTGGTCTTCAGCTTCTTCATGGAACTCGGCGGCCTGGCCCTGCTCGCCGGGGTTCTCCTGGCCGCCTGGCGCCGCTACGGGAGAAGGCCGGCCAAGCTCGAGCGGCGCTGGGACGATCACTACGCCCTGGTCATCCTCTTCCTGCTCGGGGTGACCGGCTTTCTGCTGGAGGGCGCGCGCATCTACGGCGACGGTTTTCCCCCCTTCGAGCGGGGGGCGAGCTTCGTGGGGTACGGGGTGGGCCGGGTGCTCGCGCTCTTTGCCGGCCCGGAGACCTTCACCCGGGTCCACCGCTCCCTCTGGGTGGTGCATATGGCGCTCGGGGTGGGCTTCGTGGGTCTGGTGAGCTACACCAAGTTCCTGCATACGCTGACCGGCCCGGCCAACATCTTCCTGCGCGACCGCCGCCCCAAGGGGGCCATGACCTTCGTGCCCGACGTAGAGGAGGCCGAGCGGGTGGGGGTGGGTACCATCACCGACCACCCCTGGCCCGACCTGGCGGGCCTCGACGCCT
>JAMDDA010000099.1 GCA_023488925.1 Actinomycetota bacterium | reverse complement strand
TTGGAGGGGAGCACGGTCACGACCATGGTCTGGTCGAGGGCCGCGATGAAGACCGCCGCCGACACTACCGCCAGGACCAGGCCGGGTCGGTGGGAGGGAGGAGGACCGGGCGGACTGGGGCCCGCGAGCGCCTGCATGCCTACCGGGGGAATGTCGTCGGGCGTCGCCGGACCGCCATCACTGGGGAGGTTCGGTGGGCCGGACCGCCATCACTGGGGAGGTTCGATGGTCACGTCTTCGTTGAACTTGGAGAGCTCGATGGTGCGCAGCGTGGCGGGGTTTTCGCTGGAGGTGGCTGCCCCCACGAGTTGGATGCGGCGCACCAGGTGGTCATTCACCCCGATCCAGACATCTCCGGCGAAGGGCTCGGTGGTGGACGTGGCACCGGCGATGGCGGCCACGTCCGTGGCCGCGACGGAGCCCTTGAGGTGGTAGGTCGATACGTCTCCCACGCTCTCTTCCGCCACGTACTCGGGCTTGGCGATGCGCTGCAGGATCTGGATGGTGCCGGTGTTCAGGTTGATCTTGCCGACCGGGCTGAACTGGGCGGGCAGGGACTGCCATTTCTGCGAGGTGGGGTCCTGCACGTAATGGGTCTGCCCGGCGGCGATGAACTGCAGCTGCAGGGGGACGCCGTTGGTCTCCACGTCGATGACGGCCCGCATGCGACCCTCGGCGGTCACATCGCCCACGATGCGGACGATCTCGCTGCCCTGCGCGGGTGCGGCCCCTTCTGGCTTCGTCACCTCGTAGGTGAAGTGGAAGCTCTTGACGGCCTGCATGGCGGTGACCGACTCGGAAAACACCTGGGCGGGATCGACCGGCGGCTTCTCACTCTTGGCGCATCCACCCACGCCGAGGGCGGCGGCGACCAGAAGGAGCGCGCCGAGAACCGACGCCACGTGTCTCCCCGCGATGTGGCCTGATGAGCGCATGGAGGTATTATCTCCCCGGAGTCACCACGACACAAGGGACCGCCCATGAGCTCATCCGCCTCCTTCGAGCCCGAACTCCAGGCTGTCGTCGAGTTCCACGGCCATCTGTGCCCGGGTCTGCTCATCGGGTACCACGCCGCGAAGGCCGCCGCCGCGGCTCTCGGCGTCACCGCCGCACCCGATGAGGAGCTCGTCCTGATCGCGGAGAACGACAGCTGCTCCGTCGACGCCTTCCAGGCGCTGCTATCGACGACCTTCGGCAAGGGAAACCTTGTCTTCGTCGACAACGGCAAGCAGGTGTTCACCTTGGGTGACCGCAGGAGCGGGCGGGCGGTGCGGGTGGCCCTGCGCTTCGACGCCTTCGCCGCTCGGGAGCTCACGCGCGAGCAGAAGATCGATCTCCTCCGCGAGCGGCCGGCGGAAGCACTCTTCCACATCGACCCGGTGCAGGTCGCGTTCCCGGCGAGAGCTTCGGTGCACCCCACCGTGCGCTGCACCCGCTGTCGGGAGGGGGTCATGATCACGCGCACCGTCACCGATGCGGGGCAGGTCTACTGTCTGCCTTGTGCCCGCGATCTGGGTCTCGCTCGTTTGGAGGGACGGCGGCCTCTGGTACAATGAAGGCGTCGGCGAGGTGTCTCCCAGGGCGGTTGCCATGACCCCGGAAGGTCGTCACGCGCATCCCAACTACTGCTCCGGTTCGGACTACATCCTCGAGTTCCGGAGCTTCCGCTACGGGTTCAACAATCTGGATTTCCGCCAGCGCGTCGAGCTCGCCGCCGTGGAGCTCGACCTCGTGCAACCGGGAACCCTCGACGAAGACGAGTGCTCGGACTTGGTGCAGCTCGTGGCTTCGGGCGCCATCGACTACCCGGTCAGCTCTCTTGGCGACTATCTGCACGAGCGGGGCGACGACGTGCTCATGCACAACGGGGAGTGCTTGATCTACTGGCTCCGGGAGCTGGTCTTCCGCGGGGCATGGCTCGATCAGCGCCTGCTCGAAGACCAACTCGAGGTCGTCTACGACGAGGAGCGAGGGGGCTTCATCTATTATCCGAAGGGTCACCGTTCCCGCGAAATCGGCCCGCCTCCGCACCCCTCGTGGCGTGATGTCCGCTACGCGAAGTAGAGGAGACGACGTACCGCCGACCCGCCCCCTGCCCGAGATCCGCCTGCGCTTCAAACGGTCGTTCTGGCGCTACTACCTGGACCTGTGCTCCGCGGGGATCGCCACGCCCGGGGAAGCCTACGACGCCTGTGCCGACTATCTCCAGGCGCGGGCGTGCCAGTGGGGGCCGGAGCGTTTCGAGGTACGGTTGGAGGAAGATGTCGTGCGCCTGGCCGGTGAGATCGAGCAGGACCTGCGCCGACGTTATCGCCACCGCGTGAACGATTTTCTCGCCCGGGAGTCTTTGGAAGGTCGTTTGCGCGAGTGCCTCGAGACGGCGCGGGCCCGCCTGGGGCCGCGTCTCCCTACTCCGGGGCGGTGAGGTCGAGCTCCCAAATCCGTAAAGGATGCTCCATGACGGAATGCCACTCGCCCCGGGCGGCGAGTCCGGCGAGGATGCCGGCGGCGGATGCGTCTTGGGGAACGTGGATGACGATCTCCACCCCCACGCGGCTTTCGCACGCCTCCCGTTTGATATGATCGAGCAACGAGTGGGTGCACACGGCGTCGGTTCCGTAGAGCGTGGCTTCGAGCTTCGTGTCGGTCCGGTGGGAGATGAGGGCCAGGCTCCATCCGCCCACTCCCGAACGGGAGAAGAGCACCCCCTTTTGCTCGATCAGGCGGCCCAGGGCCTCGTTGTCGAGGTCACGCCATACCCACCGGGCCGCATAGAGAGTTCGGCCGTTCGCGTGGAGCAGGGAAAGTGCGCGCAGGCGGTCGCCGGGCCCGAGTACCGTCGTGGTCTGCCCCAACGCGCGGCGACCCCGGCCCAGCCGGCAGGCGGCCGCGTCCATGCTCCGCTCGAAGCTCAGCCACGTACCGCGGGGGCGCAGATGGTGTTCCTGGCTCAGCTGATGAATGGCGTCGTTGACCACCTCGGTGGCGTACCGCAAGGTAGACTCCCCTTGGGTGCGGGCGATGGCGATCGCGTCTTCGAGCAGGAGGCCGGCGATACCCCGGCCGCGGTATTCGGGGTCCACGCGCAGGCCGCTGAGCCAGCACTGTTTGGCGTCCAGACGCTGGTAGTGCTGCACAGCCACGACCCCTCCCGTGTCGGTGACCGCCACCCGTACGAGGCTTTCCGGGTCGGCCAGCCACTCGTCGAGAGATTCGGGTAGGTAGTCGCCCCACGACCAGGTATGCTGAGTCAAGGCAAGGACGGCGTCCCTGTCCTCGGGCCTCATGTCGCGGATGAGGATGGGTACCCTCGCTTCTTCCACAGCCCTCACGTCAGTCGACGCCCAGTAGAGGCCCCGAGGGATCCGGGGCACACCAGGGGCGAAGGTACCACAAAGCCGACCGGCCTCCCACCGGGCCGGTGACCACGGGGCGGGGCGGCGCCAACGGATGAGGAGGATGCATGGGGGGGAAGAAAGGCGAAGGCGA
>JAMDDA010000163.1 GCA_023488925.1 Actinomycetota bacterium | reverse complement strand
AGCTCGGGGCCGGGCAGGCCCGGACGCTCTTCGGCCAGCCGGCCGAGCACCCGGGCCACCTCGTCCTTGCCGGCCTGGGTCATCAGGTCCAAGGGGCTCTGCTTGAAGCCGAGGGCGAGCAGAGCGCCCAGGTGCAGGTCCTCGGGCGCGCCGATGTCCCGGGCCACGATGTCCAGGCACTGGCTGCAGAGGATGCCGAGGAGGCGGTCCCGCACGGCCCCGCGTACCTCCTCGGGCACCTCCACCGGGGTGCCGGGCTTGTTCACCTCCCAGCGGTTCACGCTGAGAAGCAGCTCGGTGGGCTTGTAGGCGGGACTTTCCGCCATCTGCCGGGTGTTGCACTCGTAGGTGATGGGGTTGCCGTTGGCCATGTTCAGAACGAAGAAGGGCCCGGCGTGCACGAACTCCTCGGCCACCGCATCCACCTGCTTCGCGGTGACGTCGCCCCGCTGCAGCAGGGTGGCGGCCTCGTTGCTCCAGTTGTCGAAGATGCGGTCGAGCATGAAGGCGATCACGTCGTCGGTCACCAGCGGCACCTTGCCCGTAGCCGCGAAGAGCCAGCGCAGGTAGTCCACGACCTCCCGGTCACCGCCTGCCCAGGCAATCACCTCCACCGCCGGGTTGCGCCAGGCAGGCGCGAAGAAGTGGGTGATGGCCGTTCGCCCCGGGAGCCTCATCTCGTCGAAGAGCCAGGAGGCGGGGATGGAGCTCGTGTTGGAGCAGACGATGGCCTCGGGGCGCACCCGCTCCTCCACCATGGCGAAGATCTTCTTTTTCAGGGGGACGTCTTCGGTGGCCGCCTCGATCACCAGGTCGGCATCGGCCAGGGCGTCGTAGTCGCTGGTGGTGACGATACCCTCGAGTACTTTGGCCGCCTTCTCGGGAGTCATCTTGCCGCGCTTGATGCCCTTTTCGGCGTAGCCCTGGTAACGAGGCAGAACCCCGGCGAGGGCCTCTTCGCGGATGTCGATGAGAGTGAGTTTGAGATCGGGCACGGCCGTCTTGAAGTAGTAGCCGATGTCGGGGCCGATGGTGCCCGCCCCGATGATGGCCACGTGCCGGGGCAGGTCGGTGCGCGGGGCGCCGAGTAGGGGGTTGCGGAACCCGGGGTACAATGGGTTCGTGCTCATCCTGGCTCCCCCTTATCCGACCTTGACGACCAGCGCGGCGCCGGTGTCGCCGGCGGCGCAGCCCGTGAAGAGACCGTAGCCGCCGCCGAGCCGCACGAGTTCCTCGATCAGCTCCATCACGCACCGGGCCGCCGTGGGGCCCTGCGGATGTCCGTAGACGAGCGGGCTACCGTAATTGTTGAAGCTCATCAGGTCCACGCCCATCTTCTTCGACATGTAGACGTCGTTGGCCGCGAAAGGATTGTGGGTCTTGATGGCCTTCATGTCTTTGATCTCGAGGCCGGCGCGCTGCAAGGCCATCTGGGCGGCGGGCACGGGAGCGGCGGCCATGAAGCACTTCTGCTCCCGGGCAAACCCGTAAGAGAGCACCTGGATCTCCGGCCCCGAGCCTCCCAACTCGCGCGCTTTCTCGCGGGTGGTGACGATGACGGCCGCGTTGCCGTCCGCCGGATGGGTCTGGGCTCCGTAGGTGTGCACCCCGTCGGGCAGCACCGGCTGAAGGGACGCCAGGCCCTCGGCCGTTGTGGGATAAACGCCCTCGTCGGCTTCGATGACCAGGGTCTTCTTGCGGCTGACAGCCACCTCCAAGGGAAACATGTAGCCTTTCTGGAAAGCCCGGTCGTCGGCCAGGGCGTCTTGGTACTGCTCATAGCGGCGCAGGGCCACCGCGTCGCACTCCTCCCGGGTGACGCCGGAAGCGGCGGCCACGATCTCGGCCGTCTTGATCATGGGTTCACCGGCCCAAGGATCGCCGTTGAAGTTGTCCATGACCCAGTTCTCCATGTCCACCTGCCCGCCGGGCCCGTTGGGGTTGGGCCAGATGGTGTGGGGCCCGTTCGACGTGCGGTCGGCCATGAGGTTGAAGACCGTGCTCGCCGAGCCGATCTCGAGCGCCATGGCCGCCTGGTAGATGCAGGTGGTCGAGGTGCTGCAGGCCTGACTGATCCACACGCCGGGCACACTCTCGGCGCCGATCAACGCCGCCGCCCACGGTCCCCCGTAAAAGATGTGCGGCTGCGCCACGGTGGAACCGAAGTTCACGTAGTCGAACAGGGCCGGATCCCACTGCTTCTCGGCCAGCCAACGCTTGGCGGTGGCTCCCGCCAAAGGCAGGGAGTGGACCGTGGAGATGCTCCCCTGCCAGCGCACGAAGGGAGAAGAGTAATAGCCGCGATACGGAATGAACGCCTTGGTGAACATGACCCTACCTTCCAAGATCCCGTGGTTGCCGTGTGACCCGCAACGCCTGCCGGGTCGGGATTCCGCCCCGTGATTGTCTCTGCTAACCGACTGTTCAGTCAAGTCCCGGACGGAACGGCCGCTGCCTGCGCCGCAAAATCAACCTCCGGGAGTACTGACCGCCCCGTCGATAATCTCCGCCAGATCGCGCACGGCCACCTGCCCCTCGAGACCCTCGTGCTTCACCCCGTCGTCGAGCATGATCATGCAGTAGGGGCAGGCGGTGGCCACCACCTGGGCCCCGGTGGCGACCAACTCCCGGGCCCGCAGGAACTCCACCGGCTCGCCGATCTTGATCTCCGCCCACATGCGCCCGCCTCCGCCTCCGCAGCAGAAGCCATCCCGGCCGTGCCGTTCCGGCTCGAGCAGGGTCGCCCCCTCCACCCGGGCCGCCACCTCCCGCGGAGCCGCATAGAGGTCGTTGTAGCGGCCCAGGTAGCAGGAGTCGTGGTAGGTGAGGGTAAGCCCCGGGCCCGCCGGCGCCCGCAGGCGCCCCTCCGCCAGGAGAGCGCGCAGGAGCTCGGTGTGGTGCACCACCGGCCAGTGCGCCCCCAGCTGGGGATAGTCGTTCTTGAAGGTGTTGTAGCAGTGGGGGCACTGGGTCAGGATGGCCCGGAACCGGTACTGGTCGATGGTCTCCTTGAGTGCGCCCGCCCCCACCTGGAAGAGCATCTCCTCGCCCATGCGCCGGGCCGCCTCGCAGGTGCAGGTCTCCTCCTCGCCCAGCACGGCGAAGGACACCCCGGCCCGGGTGAGCAGGCGCACCAGGGCCCGGGTGACTTTCTGGGCCCGGGGGTCGTAGCTGCCGGCGCAGCCCACGAAGAAGAGGTAGTCCACCGGCGGGGGCTCCTCCCCGGCCGGACGCGCTTCCGGATCTTGCAGCAGGGCCAGCACCGGCACCTCCACGTCCAGACCGGCGGCCCAGGCCAGGCGGTCCTCCTGCTTGAGCTGCCAGGGGTTGCCGCGCATGCTCATGGACTCGAGAGCCTTGGCTGCGCTACCCACCAGCCGCCCCTCGTTGGTCAGGAAGCGCCGCAGCTCCAGGATCTTGTCTAGCTGGTTGCTGGCCGAGAAGCAGTGGGATCCGGCCCTGTTCGACTACGTGAACTTCGGTTCCACCGTGG
>JAMDDA010000065.1 GCA_023488925.1 Actinomycetota bacterium | reverse complement strand
AGGAGCGCCTGGGGGAGAGGCCCGGGGCGATCGTGGACCAGGAGGGGCACGTTCTCGGCCGACACCGGGGGACATACAACTTCACCGTCGGGCAGCGACGCGGGCTCGGCGTCCCGGCGCCCGCACCCCTGTACGTGCGGGAGATTCTTGCCGCCGAAGACATCGTGGTGGTGGGCCCGGTGGATACGCTGAGGGTGCGGACGGTCGTGGCCGAGGATGTCGTGATACACCGGTGGCCCGTGCCCACGCGCGGGACGGTGCAGCTGCGTTCCTCCGGCCGTGTTTTTCCCGCCGCGGTACGATTCGACCCGGCGCGCTCCCGAGCGGTGTTCGCCCTGCGGGAGGAAGCGCCGGGGGTTGCTCCGGGCCAAGCCGCGGTGTTCTACCAGGGCGACGCCGTGATCCTGGCGGGGACCATCGTCGAGACCGCCGCGCGGTGAAGAGCGGGCTTGTACCGACGAGCCCACCGGCCCGATCCGGGGCGCACGCCGGCGGGAGAGGGGTCCCGAGGGGCCCTATGGTATAGTTGTGAGGGCTTTTATACGGTATATCGGCCGTTTCCGGCAGATCACGGGACGACGGAGGAGACAAGCATGGAGTGGGATGCGGGCGCGTTCATGAAGATCGCCATTGGCTTGTTCTTCCTCGCGGCGGGCGTCGGCCTCACGTTCGCCCTCATCCGCCTCGGGGGCGTCCTGCGCCAGCTTACGACCATGCTTCACGATGTGAACCAAGAGTTCGTTCCCATCCTGTCCCGCGTTCAGACGACGGTCGATGAGGTCAACTCGGAGCTGGGCAAGGTCGACGAGATCACCGGGTCGGTGGTGGCGGTCACGGACAAGATCGAGACCACCGCCTTCGCGGTGCAGAACGCCATTGAAGTCCCGGTCAAGAAGATGGCGGGTCTCTCCGCCGGGGTGGGGGAGGCGGTGTCTACATTCATCTCGCGAAGACGCAAGGAGGCGTGATGGGCAAGATCCGCTTCGGTTTCACCACCGCGGTCGGCGCGGCTCTGGGGGCGGCCGCGTACCTGGCTTACAAGATTTCTCGAGAGACCGGTAAGAGCTTCGCCGAAGCCCTCCTCGAGGTGCCCGCCGAGGCCGAGCGTTATTGGGAAGAGATACAGGAGCGGGGGAAGGAGGCGGTGCAGGCCGGTCGGGAGGCCGCCGCCCGCAAGCAGGCCGAGATCGAACAACGGCTGCGCGGTCAGGACTGACGCGGCTGCGTCGCCGGAAAGGGCCTTGGGGACAGGTCATGGTGGACACGGTCAACCTGCGCGTCCCGCGGGACGCGAGGTTTCTTTCGCTCCTTCGTCTCATCATCGGGGGCATTGGTCTGCGGCGCGACCTGTCCTTCGACGCACTCGACGATCTCCAGCTCGCGGTGGACAGTGTGCTCGCCGAGGACGAGAGCACGGGGCACGACGTCTCCATGGGTGTGGCGATCACCGATGATGCCCTTGTCGTCAACCTCTCGCCCCTGCAGGACCGGGACTTGAAGGACACGCTCCAACAAGGCAGGGTCCCGGCGGGCGCGGAGTCGCGCTGCCTCGACGTGTGTCTGCTGTTGCGGTCTCTCGTGGACGGCTACGCGGTGCACGAGCTGAGCAACGGTTTCTACGAGGTCGAGCTGCGTAAGCGGGTGGGGTAGGCCGGGCATGGTCCACGACGGCTCCGCCGAACGGCGCTCTTCTGCTGTCTATGGTGAGCGCATGAGCGACGTCTCCGAGAAGGAGCTGCTCCGCCGCATTCACCAACAGGGCGACCAGACGGCTCGGGAGGAGCTCATCACGCGTTACCTTCCTCTGGTCCGCAGCCTTGCCCGCCGCTTCGCGTCGCGGGGGCAGGCCGTCGATGACCTCATCCAGGTGGGGTCGATCGGCCTGATCAAGGCCATCGACCGCTTCGACACCACCCGGGGTGTAGAGCTCTCCACGTATGCCACGCCGACGATCCTGGGTGAAATCAAGCGATATTTCCGCGACAAGGGTTGGGCCGTCAAGGTTCCCCGAGCGCTCCAAGACCTGAACATCCGTTTGAACAAGGTCATCGAGCAGCTCACGGTGGAGCTCAACCGCTCGCCCACCATCTCCGAGATGGCCGCGGCCTGCGACGTCTCCGAGGAAGAGGTTCTGGAGGCGCTGGAGAGCGGGCGGGCCTACAACTCGCTCTCCATCTACTCGAGTGGGGCCTCCGAGGACGAGGATGCCTTGGAGCTCCTGGACTACTTGGGCCAAGACGAGGCGGAGTACGAGTTGGTCGAGCAGCGGCGCTACCTGGCTCCGGCTATGGAGCGCTTGGATGAACGGGAGCGCCTCATTCTCCATCTCCGTTTCTTCGAGGGCATGACGCAGACGCAGATCGCCGCGCGCGTGGGAATCTCGCAAATGCACGTGTCGCGTCTCATCCGCAAGTCGATAGAGGTCTTGCGCCGGCATATGCTGGAAGAGGAAAAGCTCTCCACCGGTTCGGCCGGTAACTGACACCAGGTTGCCGGGAACGGTCGGGGTCGGGTCCGTACGGAAGAAGGGATAGCCTGCGTGAAAACACACGAACTGCGAACGTTGTTCCTCGATTTCTTCGTCGAGAACGGTCACACGCTCATGCCGAGCGCATCACTCGTGCCGTATCGTGACCCCTCCGTCCTCCTGACCACCGCCGGAATGCAGCCCTTCAAGCCCTACTTCCTGGGGACGGCCGAACCACCCGCCCGGCGGCTTACCAGCGTCCAGAAGTGTTTCCGCACCACCGACATCGACCGAGTGGGCTTCACGGCGCGGCATTGTACCTTCTTCGAAATGCTCGGCAACTTCTCGGTGGGCGATTATTTCAAAGAGGGAGCGATCGGTTTTGCCCACACCCTCTCCACCGAGCGTTTGGGCCTGGATCCGACGCGCCTGTGGGTGTCGGTGTTCGAAGGCGACGACGAGGTGGAGGGCGACGAGGAAGCCATGGGGCACTGGGAAGCCGTCGGGGTACCCCGCGAGCGCATGGTTCGCCTGCCCCGCAGTGACAACTTCTGGGGTCCTCCCGGCCCGACCGGACCTTGCGGCCCCTGCTCCGAGCTCTACTACGATCGGGGGCCTGAGTACGGGTGCGGCCGGCCCGACTGCCGGCCGGGATGCGACTGCGACCGGTTCCTCGAGATCTGGAACCTCGTTTTCATGCAGTACAACATGGACGAGAAACGGCGGTTGACGCCGCTCCCCTCCAAGAACATCGATACCGGCATGGGCCTGGAGCGTATCGCTGCCCTCATGCAGAACGTGAACTCGGTGTTTCTGACCGACGCGTTCTGGCCTCTCGTCGAACTGGGGGAGGAGGTCTCCGGGCGTCGCTTCGGTCAAGACGAGAAGACCGATACCGCCCTGCGAGTACTGGCCGATCACGCCCGAGCCATGGCCTTTCTGGTCGCCGACGGTGTCTTGCCCGGCAACGAAGGTCGGGGATACGTCCTGCGCCGGGTCATTCGCCGGGCGGCCCGCTTCAGCCGCAT
>JAMDDA010000167.1 GCA_023488925.1 Actinomycetota bacterium | reverse complement strand
GGCTCTCGCCCGGGTCGCCCTGCCGGCCGGAACGACCACGGAGCTGATTATCGATACGGCGCGACTCGTGCCGCTCGGTGCCCAGTACGTACAGGCCGCCGACCTCGGTCACGCCCTCGCCCAGCTTGATGTCTGTACCCCGTCCGGCCATGTTGGTCGCGATGGTGATGGCTCCCGGCTGGCCTGCCTGAGCCACGATGGCCGCCTCCCGGGCATGGTGCTTGGCGTTCAACACCTCGTGGGGAATGCCCCGTCGCTCGAGCATGGCCGACAGCCGCTCCGATTTCTCCACCGAGATAGTGCCTACCAATACCGGCTGGCGCCGCTCGTAACGCTCGACTATGTCCTCCACCACCGCCCGGAACTTGGCCGCTTCGGTCTTGAAGATCAGGTCGTTGTGGTCGATGCGGATCATGGGCTGGTTGGTGGGGATGACCACCACTTCCATGTTGTAGATCTGCCGGAACTCGTCGGCTTCGGTGGCCGCTGTGCCCGTCATGCCGGCGATCTTCTCGTACATGCGGAAGTAGTTCTGCAGGGTGATGGTGGCGAGGGTCTGGTTCTCTTCCTTGATCTTGACGCCCTCTTTGGCCTCGATCGCCTGGTGCAGCCCCTCGGAGTACCGCCGGCCCTCCAGGATGCGGCCGGTAAACTCGTCGATGATCTTGACCTCGCCGTCCTGCACCAGGTAATCCACGTCGCGCCGGAAGAGGGCCTGAGCCCGCAGGGCCTGCATGAGGTGGTTCACGAGCTGGCCGGAGTGGTCCTCGTAGAGGTTGTCCACCCCCAACATGCGCTCGACCTTGGCCAGACCCTCCTCGGTGATGGCCACCGTCTTCTTCTTCTCGTCGACCTCGTAGTCGTAGCCACCGCCCCCGTCGCCGGCATCGGCAGCGGAGCCGACCACGATGCGGGGAGTCAATTGGCGGGCGATCCGAGCGAAATCGTAGTAGGTCTTGGCCGCATGCTCGCCCGGTCCGGAGATGATGAGAGGGGTCCGCGCCTCGTCGATGAGGATGGAGTCCACTTCGTCCACGATGCAGTAGTAATGGCCCCGCTGCACCCGCTGGTCGAGAGAGAGAGCCATGTTGTCGCGCAGGTAGTCGAAACCGAACTCGGTGTTGGTGCCGTAGGTGATGTCGGCGGCGTAGGCCTCCCGCCGCTCGTGGGAAGACATGTTGTTCTGCAAGGCGGCCACGGTCATGCCCATGAACCGGTAGACGGGGCCCATCCACTCGGCATCACGACCGGCCAGGTAGTCGTTCACCGTGACCACGTGCACGCCCCGCCCGGTGAGGGCGTTCAGGTAGACCGGCATGGTGGCCACCAGGGTCTTGCCCTCGCCGGTCTTCATCTCGGCGATACCACCCTGGTGCAGCGCTACGGCCCCCTGCACCTGCACGTCGAACGGGCGCATGCCCGTAGCCCGCCGGGCCGCTTCGCGCACGGCCGCGAAGGCCTCGGGCAGCAGGTCGTCGAGGCTCTCGCCCCGAGCCAGGCGGTCACGAAACTCCCCCGTCTTGGCCCGCAGCGCTTCGTCGGACAGGCGCTGCATCTGCGGCTCCAGCTGGGATACCACGCCCACCAATGCCTCGATCTGCTTGAGCCTGCGACCCTCGCCGAAGTGGAGAACTTTGTCCACCAGCTTGAACATGTGCAGACTATCCGCGCCGGCGCCCGCTATCTCTGCGCCTCGATCAGACCGTAATCCCCGTCGCGGCGGCGGTAGACCACCGCGGTTTCCTGGGACTCAGAGTTCGTGAACACGAAGAAATCGTGACCCACGAGCTCGAGCTGCAGGGCGGCCTCCTCGGGGGTCATGGGCTTGACCATGAACTGTTTGACCTTGACGATCCTGGGCTGGGCGGCCTCCTCGGGGGTCGCCTCGGGCTCCTCGGGAACGACGAAGCCTTGGTTGGCGAAGGCCTCCTTATGGGCTCCCTGCGTGCGGGCGATCAGCTTACCGCGGTACTTCTTCACCTGGCGCTCGAGCTTGTCTGCCACCAGATCGATGGAGGCGTACATGTCGGGAGAGGCTTCGCGGGCACGAATCACCGGACCCTTCGTATACACGGTGGCTTCCGCCACCTGGTTGTCGGAGATGCTCGGGTTTTTCTCCGTGGAGAGCTCGACGTCGCAGTGCGCTCCGTCAGAGAGATAACGTGCCAGCCGGCCGATTTTCTCCTCCGCGTAGGCCGTGAGAGCATCGGTCAGGGTGATGTTTCTTCCTTTGACGGTCAGGTTCACGCTGGTACTGCTCCTCTGGATCGTAGTGGTCGTGCTGCGCCGGTCGCGCGTTCGGCATATAGGCATCGGTGAATTTTTTACGATAGCACACCTGTGTCCCCTCGACAGGCGGCCGGTGCAACGCCCCAGCCGGCCCACCGGAGCGCGCCACACCGGAGCGTGGGCCGAGACCGAGAGGCCGCTGCTCATGGTGCGACGCCCCAGCCTGCCCGCTCCAGCGTGCCAGTGCGGAAACTGCTGGCATTCGGCGGACAAGCCGACATCACCGCAGTCCACGCTGCACGTCTGCTTCCGTTCGGCAAAACGTGAACACGTGTACCGGCACCCCCGTCGCGCGGGCGATCGCCGCCGCCGCCTCACCGGCCGTGGCCCCCGTGGTATACACGTCGTCCACCAGAACGATTCCCCCCACCTCCTGTCCGAGGACGGTCGGCACCGGCACGAAGGCTCCCTTCAGGTTGCGCATGCGTGCCTCCCGATCCAGACCCTGCTGGTGCCGGGTGCGCCTCACCTTCCGCGCGGGGGGCGCGATCCACGGTGTGTCCACGACCGGGGAAAGCGCCCGAGCGAAGATCTCAGCGTGGTTGTACCCCCGGCGTCGTTGCGTCGCGCCGTGGGTCGGCACCCACGTCAGTACGGCCCCCGGTACCCCGGCCACAGTCTCCGCAAGATCCGGCGCCGCCAGGGCAGCCATCAGCGGCGCGAGAACCCGCTGGCCCTCGTATTTCAGGCCGGTGACCAGACTGCGAGCCGCGCCATCGTAGAAGTAGGCACTCCGCGCAGACACGAAGCCGAGTTCGTGTTGCACGCACTCGGCGCACCAGGCCGGGGTTGACCAGGTGACGCCCGGCTGGCCGCAGCGGCGGCACCGATCGGCCCCGATCGACCGTAGTCCCTGCCGGCAGGCGGGGCAGAGAAAGGTCTCGAACCGCCCACAGCCCACGCACCGCGGCGGGAAGAGGGCCGACCAGAAGGCATCCCTCCCGTGGGCGCGCCACCAGGCGAGCACACGCTCCACCCGACCCCGGCCTACGGATCCCCCAGCCGCATCCGCAGGCCACGGCCGCAGAGCTCCACCGGCCCCTGGCGGGCAGGTGCCGCGGCCGGCGGCCACGTCACCCTGCCTCGGGCTCGAGCTGCCCCGTGCCCCGGTCCGGGTGCCCGGGCTCGCGCTGCCCGTCCTCGGGCTCGAGGCGACAGTCGCCCAGATCCAGGCCTGCGGCCACCACCACCCGCCCGCCGACCACAGCGC
>JAMDDA010000079.1 GCA_023488925.1 Actinomycetota bacterium | reverse complement strand
CGCGGAGCCGTCTTTCACCGCTCCACCATCCGCCACACGAGCAGGCGCGCGGCTGCGTTGATGACGATGGTGATGGCGAAGAGCACCACGCCCACCCCCACCAGGGCCCGGATGTGGTCGCCAGTGGCTTCCTGGAATTGGTTGGCGATGACTGCGGCCATGGAATAGCCCGGCCGCACCACCGACGCGCTCACGTCCACCTTGGAGCCGATGAGCAGGGCCACGGCGATGGTCTCCCCCAGGGCCCGACCAAGGCCGAGCATGACTGCTCCCACGATCCCGGCTCGACTGCGGGGCAACACAGCACCACGGATCATCTCCCAGCGTGTCGCCCCGAGGGCGTAGGCCGCGTGGCGGTCGTCCATGGGCACGGCCCGGAACACCTCCCGGCACAGCGAGCTGATGATGGGCACGATCATGATGGCCAGCACCACCCCCGCTCCGAAATAGGAGATGCCGGAGGCCGGGCCCGCGAAGAGGGGCAGGAAGCCGAACACCCGGGAGAGCAAGTCGGCCGCGGGCTGGAGGAACAAGGGCAGGAGCACGAACACCCCCCAGAGCCCGTAGATGACGCTGGGAACGGCGGCGAGCAGGTCGACCGCGTAGGCCAGGGGGCCGCGGAGCCAGCGGGGCGCCGCTTCGGTCAGGTAGAGCGAGACCCCCAGGCTGAGAGGCACGGCGATCACCAGGGCGATGACCGAGGTGACCAAGGTGCCGTAGATGAAGGCCAGGATCCCGAATACGCCCCGGTCCGGCTGCCAGGTGGAGCTGGTGACGAAGGCAAGGCCCTGCGCGCGGAACACCGGCAGGGCGGTGGTGGTGGTGGCGAGGACCATGTACCCCAAGGTCAGGAGCACGAGCAGCCCGGCCAGGGCCGTGGCTCCGGCAAAGAGGGCGTCGGCCCGGCGGCCCAGCCGTGTCCGGTCTCGCCGGAAGTGGGCCGCGCGGGCGGTGGACGCCGTCTGGAGGGAACCGACCGGCATGAGCAGGCTCACTGCGCCGACCCGATGGCTTGGATCTTGGCCAGGGCCTGTCTCTTCAGCTCGGGAGGCAAGGGCGCGTAGCCCAGTTCTCGGGCCACGGCGTCACCGTCCCGGAGGGCCCAGGCAAGAAAGCCCTTCAGCGCCTCGGCCTTGGCCGGGTCGGCCATGCGGTCGTAGGCGAGCACCCAGGTGGCCCCGACGATCGGATAGGCTGCAGGGGCAGCGCTGTCACTGAGGGAGAAACGCAGGTCCGCAGGGAAGGTCACTCCTACCGCGGCCGCCGAGGTGGCCTCCAGGGAAGGCTCCACGAAGTTGCCCGCTTTGTTCTTGAGCGCCACCATCTTCAGACCGGACTCGACCGCGTAGCTCAGCTCCACATAGCCCAAGGCGCCCTTTTGCTGCTGCACCACGGCCGCGACGCCGTCGTTGCCCTGCCCGCCGATGCCCACCGGCCAGGCGACGTCCTTGCCCTGACCCACCCGGCCCTTCCACAGCGCAGAGACCTGGGTCAGATATCCCGTGAAGATGTTGGTGGTGCCGGAGGCATCGGAGCGGTGCACCACCTGGATGGCCTCGCCGGGCAGGCGGACCCCCGGGTTGAGCGCGACGATGCGCTGGTCGTCCCAGCGGGTGATCTCGCCCAGGAAGATGCCGGCCAGGGTTTCCTGGTCGAGCTTCAGCGCGTCCACGCCCTCGAGGTTGTAGACCAAGACCACTGCGCCGAACACGGTGGGGATGTGCAGAACCTTGGCTCCGCGGGCAGACTCGGCCGCGGCGATCTCGTCGTCCTTCATAGGAGCGTCGCTGGCTCCGAAGTCGACCGTCTCTTGCGTGAACTGCTGAATGCCGCCGCCGGAGCCGATACCCTGGTAGTTGATACTCACATTGGGCTGCACCCTCTGCGTGTACTCGCCGATCCACTCGAGGTAGAGAGGCTCCGGGAAGGTGGCTCCGGCCCCATTCAGGCTCACCGACCCCCCATCCGGCCCTCCGGCCGTGGTCGAGGCGCCGCCGTCAGCCGAGGCGCCGCCGTCAGCCGAGGGGACGCCTCCGGCCGTGGTCGAGACCCCGCCGGCGGAGGGAACATCGCCGCCGCACCCCAGGAACACCAAGGCGACCAGGCCAGCGAGGACTCCCACCAGACCCACACGGACCGCGAGTCCGGCGCGCCCCGGAAAGAGCCGGCGGACTCCCAGTCCGGCGCGCCCCGGAAAGACCCCGCGGAATCCGGCCGGAACCACGCGCGCCAGGAGCGGACGCACCCGCACACCTACGGTACTACTCTTCATCGCTTTCGACCGTCCTTGTCTTCGTTGGTATCGACAAACACGCTAGCAGGAAGCCCCGAGCCCGGTGTTACCATTGCGTTACCGGTGGGTTAACTTCATGGGGCAAACACAAGGGAGACCGGTGTCCGGATCGGCTGGAGGAACAGAGACCGGCCCGACCATCCTCGTCGTGGAGGACGATCCCACCATCTCCGACCTCCTCGCCTACAATCTGCGCCGGGCCGGCTACGTCGTACGCCAGGAACACACCGGCCGCACCGGCCTGGAGGCGGCCCTGACCGAGGACGTCGCCCTCGTGCTCATGGACCTCATGCTGCCCGGCCTCGACGGCGTGACGGCCGGCCGGGAGATCAAGCGACACAAGCCACAGCTCCCGCTCATCATGCTGACTGCCCGGAGCGGGCGCACCGACGTGCTCGAGGGTTTCGCCGCCGGAGCGGACGACTACGTCACCAAGCCTTTCGACATGGACGTGCTCTTGGCGCGTATCGAAGCCCGCTTGCGGGGTCCGGCCCCGGCTGCCGCCGAGCCCGGGCAGGTCCGTTTCGCCAACCTGGTTCTCGATCGAAACGCCCACGCCCTCAGCTCGCCTTCCGGCGCTCTGTCTCTCAAACGGAAGGAACACGCCCTTCTCGAGCTCCTTCTCTCCGCTCCGGGGCATCTCTTTCCGCGCGAAGAGATCGTGGAGCGCGTCTGGCACCACCGCTACCTGCCGGGCTCCCGCACGCTCGATGTGCACGTACGGCGACTGCGGGAGAAGCTCGCGCACCTGGGCGCGCAGGCGGAGATCGAAACCGTGCGGGGCGTCGGCTATCGGCTGGTTGCGACCGGCGGGGAGCCCTCGTGAGGCGCATCCGCCGGCGCTTGCTGGTTTCCTTTCTGGCCGTGGTGACCGCGGTCATCGTCGGGTTGGCTCTCGCGTCCGGTCTCGCACTCCGAAGTGCCTTCCTGGACCGGCTCGAGGGCGACATGGCCCGCCAGGCCCGCGAGCTCGCCGTGGTACTCGACGGCCGCGCGGGGCTGGGTTCCCGGACCGCCCTGGATCCGGAATCCTTGCAGACCCTGGCCCGCGACGCCGGGCGGGCCGCCGAGGTACGCTTCACCATCATCGCCCGCGACGGTCGCGTGCTGGCCGACTCCGAGGAAGACCCCGCCGGCATGGAGAACCACGCCAGCAGGCCCGAGGTGGTGAGCGCCTTGGCCGGTGAGGAGGGCCGCCAACGGCGGTACTCGACCACCCTGCAGACGGCGATGGTGTACGTAGCC
>JAMDDA010000190.1 GCA_023488925.1 Actinomycetota bacterium | reverse complement strand
ACAAGGTGGTGGTGGGGTCTCTGCCCGTGCCCAAGCCCGAGCTGAAAGCCGATCTGTACGGCACCTGCGGCGCGCCGGGCGTGGTGGAGGGCCGGGCGCGTCTGGTGATGACCGACGCCGACCTCATCAGCATAGAGCAGGGGGACATCCTGGTGGCCCCCACCACCTATCCCTCGTGGACGGCCGTCTTCGCCCTGCTTTCCGGGGTGGTGGTCGACCGGGGCGCGAGCCTGTCGCACGCGGCCATCGTGGGCCGGGAGTACGGCATCCCCGTCGTCATGAACGTCTTCGAGGGCACGAAGGTGATCAAGGACGGCATGCGTATCCGGGTCGACGGCAACATGGGTACGGTGACGATTCTGAACGACTAGGAACCGTAGGGTATTCCGCGGGGCGGCGCGGCCGGCCGGCCGCGCCGCCCCCCTAGGCCCCCGGCCGCCGCGCGGCCGGGGGCCACACGAGGAGACGAGCGATGACCGACAAGTGGATCTACTGGTTCGACGAGCTCGGCAAGGACTCGTTCGAGCTGGTGGGTAAGAAATGCGCCAACCTGGGCGAGATGACCCGCACGGGTCTGCCGGTCCCCCCGGGCTTTGCCCTCACCGTGGACGCATACCGTCGTTTCATGGAGGAAACCGGGGCGGCAGCGCGGGTGCGCGAATATGTAGGCACCGTGAGCCAAGAGCAGCTGCTGCGGGACGAGCGGGTGAGCCGCCGCATCCGCGAGATCGTGGAGAGCCACGAACTGCCCGCCGACATGAAGGCGGCGGTGGCTCGGGAGTATGGCCGGCTCTGCGCCCTGGTGGGGGTGCCCGACCTGCCTGTGGCGGTGCGCTCCAGCGGGGTGGTGAGTATGCCCGGGGCCATGGAGACCCATCTCAACGTGCGCGGCGACGAGCAGGTCTTCCGCAAGATCGTGGAGGTGTGGGGGAGCTCCTTCACCTTCCAAGCGGTGGCCTACCGCGCCAACAACGGGCTCTCCATTGAGAGCTTCCCCATCGGCGTGGCGGTGATGAAGGTGGTGAACGCCAAGTGCTCGGGAGTGGCCTTCTCCGTGCACCCGAACACCGGTGACCGGAACAAGATCCTGATCGAGGCCAACTGGGGCTTGGGAGAAGGGGTGGTGGGCGGCGGCATAACCCCGGACCGCTTCGTGATCGACAAGACCACCGGGGAGATCCAGGCGACCATCAACACCAAGGACGAGTGTGTCATGCCCGTGGGGGCGGGGACGGCCTGGCAGCCGGTGGATCCCCAGCTGCGGGACTGCGCCTGCGTCACCGAGGAGGAGCTGCGCGAGATCGTCAAGCTGGCCGAGCGCTTGGAGCAGGCGTACGGGGAACCCCAAGATATCGAGTGGGTCTTCGATCGCGACTTCACCCTGCCCGAGAGCCTGCGGGTGGTGCAGACCCGCACGGCCAAGATCGCCAAGGGCACCGACAACGGCGCGCAGAACCAATATCTGATCGACCTGCTCCTGAGTACGGTCTACCACCGGGAATGAATCCGGCGCCGGGCACCCACTCCGACCTGCCCCCGGGCCTGGACCCGGTCTTCGTGCGTATCCACCAGGCCTCCCTGTCTCTGCTCGACACGCGCGCGAACGACATCCACGCCCGCATCTCGTGCCAGTACGTGGTGGCGATGTTGCCGCGGGAAGGGGGCGACCCCCGGGTCGCCGTGCCGGCGGTGCTGCTGCACGACTTGGGTTGGCACGAGATCCCCGAGGAGGAGCAGCGGCGGGCCTACGGCCCGGGCTCCAGCGACGCCGAGTTGAACCGGCTGCACGAAAGGGCCGGGGCCCGGCTGGCCCGGGAGATACTCGAGGGCTTCGCCTACCCGCCTGCCTTGACCGCCGAGATCTGCCGCATAATCGCGACGCACGACTCTCGACCGGAGGCGGCCACGGTGGAGGAAGCGCTGGTCAAGGATGCCGACAAGGTGTGGCGGGTGAGCCGCCTGGGCTTCCCGGTCACCCTGCGGATGCTGGGCAACTTGAGCCCCCAGGAGCTGCACGACTTCATCTCGGTGCGCGTGCCCCGCTGGTTCCTGACCGCCTCGGGGCGGGCCCTGGTCGAGCATGAGCTTGCCGCCCGCCGCCGCGAGTACGGCCTGGACCCGGCCCCCGACATCCCCCCGCCCCCCGGCTACGGCATCGGCGACGTGGAGGAGTACGCCTGATGACCGCCAGAACCGCTCTTCCCGGCACCTACGCGGGCGGCCTTCTCCGTCTCGCTCTGGACGACCCCGACCTGCTCCGCTCCGAGGGGAGCCCCCGGGTCCCCGTCGTCCCTCCGGCCTCCTGGCTTACGGATTTCGCCGGTGGTCGGGGTTGGGGCATCCGCTGGCTGACCGAGCTCCAGGAGCCGGGCGTCGATCCCCTGACTCCGGGGAACCCCCTGCTTTTCCTGACCGGACCGCTGGGTGCTACCACTGCCCGCGGCTTCAGCCGCTGGATCGTCATGACCAAGAGCCCCCTCACAGGCGCTCTCGCCCGCTCGGTCTGCGGAGGTGACTTCGGAGCGGCTCTCAAGTTCGCCGGCATCGACGCCCTGGCCCTCACCGGCGCCGCCGCCGAGCCCGGCGTCCTCGTGCTGGATGCGACGGCGACCACCCGCGGCGGCACGCCTGCCCGCCTGCGCGCCGCGCTCGTGCCGGCCGATGATCTCTGGGGCCTCGACACCCAACAGACCCAGGAAGCCCTGCGCTCCCGCTTCGGCTCCGCGGCCCAGATCGCCTGCATCGGCCCGGCCGGCGAGCGCCTGGTCCGCTACGCCACGATCACCCACGGCACGCGTACCGCCAGCCGTTGCGGGGTAGGCACCGTCATGGGCGCCAAGAAGCTCAAGGCCGTAGTGGTCATCCCGCCGCGGCGCCGGCTCGAGCCGGCCGATCGCCAGACCTTCGAGACTCTGGTGCGCGACCATTACGAGCGCATGAAGGTCCACCCCCGCTTCGCCAACATGCGTCTGGCCGGCACCATTCCCATGATCGAGAAGGTGCAGCAACTGGGCATGCTGCCCGTGAAGAACTTCCAGACCGCCACCCTCGAGGGTCTGGAGAACCTCTACACCAACGCCTTCCAGGCCCTCAAGACGGGCAACCACGCCTGCTGGGGGTGCGCCACCCGGTGCGGCCAGGTGCACCACGTGCGCTTCGGTCCTTACGCCGGGGCCTGGAGTGAGGGCCCGGAGTACGAGTCGGTCTGGGCTCTGGGGCCCGAGCTCGGCCACGTGGACCCGGCCGCCGTCATCGCCGCCGACCATCTCTGCGACCGCCTGGGCCTGGACACCATCAGCACGGGAGTCTCCATTGGCTTCCTGTTCGAGCTGGCCCAGCGGGGCCTGGTGGCCCCGGCCGAGACGGGCGGCCTGGTCTCGCCGGCGGCCGTCGCCGATCTGCGCCTGGCCTGGGGCGACAGCGCGACCATCCTGGAGCTCATCCGCCGTATCGCCTACCGGGAGGGCATCGGTGACCTGCTTGCCGAGGGTACGCGCGGGGCAGCCGCCGCCTTGGGGGGTGAGGCGCCCCGCTACGCGATGCACGTCAA
>JAMDDA010000145.1 GCA_023488925.1 Actinomycetota bacterium | reverse complement strand
GAACGCCCTCACCGAGCAGAACAACATCGCCAAGCAGGAGGCGATCAAGCAACAGACCATCATCAACGCCCAGGCCGAAGCGGAAAAGAAGAAGATCGAGGCGGAGGGGGAAGCTGAAGCCATTCGTCTCAAGCAGGAGGCCCTCGCGCAGAACCCGCTGGTCATTCAATACGAGTTCGTGCAGAAGCTCTCACCGAACGTCACCTGGGGCGTGTTGCCCGATAGCGTGGTGCCCCTTCTCGACCTGAAATCGTTGAGTCAGGGCAAATAGGGGGTCGGGGGGAGGCCCGGCCGGCCCTCAACGGACGGTCAAGAGCCGGGCCAGAACAGCCGCAGTCTCCCCCCGGGTGGCCACCCGCCACATGTCGTAGTCGGGCCCCATCCCCTGCAAACCGTCGAGGAGGCCGTTCCAGGCAGCACGAGCCGCCGCCCCGTCGTGGGTTTTCGAGAAGCTCCCGAACACCGGGGTGAAACCCGGTGGGGGCGCCTCGAGGTTCCCCGGCGCCACGGCATCGGCGCCGCGCACAGCCATGGACACCACCTGGGCCCGGGTGATGTGGGCATAAGGGCTGTACATGGGCGGCGCGGTACTGGTGCCCGTAGTGATCCCCAACGCATAGGCGAGCGCGATGAAGTGGTCGGGGTAGAGTCCCGACACCGTGCTCTCCACGTCCACGAAAGGCGCTATGTCGTTCTCGGTGGGCGTCTGCCCCAGAGCCAGAAGGACCATCTTCGCGAACTGCTGGCGCGTGACCAGGTCGTCGGGGCCGAACCGGCCGTCGGGATATCCGCTGACGACCCCGGAGGCGGCCAGCGCTTCGATGGCGGTGGCGTAGGGGTGTCCCGCGGGGACGTCGACGAACGCGACTCCCGGGGGAGACGGCACGGCAGTGGTCGTGGTCGTGGTCTGCGGTGGAGTCGAATCCCCCGCGGCCGCCAGCCGCACGGCTTTCTCCGCGTCCAGGAGCCCGTAGCCGTACTGGTCGTCGCGTCCCGCAGGGCCCAAGTCGTCGGCACTCCCTCGGAGGATGGCCTCGACCTGGCCGGGACTGAGAGCCGGGTTCTGCGACAGCATGAGGGCGACCACCCCGGTCACCAGTGGCGCGGCGAAGGAGGTGCCCCCCACCCGGCGCAGGCCGATGACTTCCCGGGTGGCGGACCAGGTGAGAATATCCGTGCCGGGAGCCACCACATCCAAGGCGGTACCCGTGTTCGAAAAGTCCGCGCGCCGCCGCTCGGGATCTACCGCTCCCACGGCAATCACCCCCGGATAGGCCGCCGGGTACTCGATTCCCGTATCGGGCCCGTCGTTCCCCGCTGCGGCAACCACCACCACGCCTCGGGAAAGCGCGTATTCCACCGCCTCCTGCTCGGCGGGATCGCTGCTCAGGCTCCCGAAGCTCAGGTTGATCACGTCGGCTCCGTGCTCCACGGCCCAGAGGATTGCCTCGACTTCGTCTTCGGTGCGCAGCGTGTCGCCGTCGGAGAGGTGCACCGGCATGACCCCCACCCCCCAGGCCGCTCCGGCGATGCCGACGGCGTTGTCACCGGTGGCCGCGGCGACGCCGGCCGTAGCGGAGCCGTGACCCTGCACATCCTCCCAGGCCCAAGACTGGGCCGAGTCGTAGTAGGTACTGTAGGGGGCAACGATGCGCCCCGAGAAGTCGGGGATATCCACCGCGAGGCCGGTGTCGAGCAGCGCGACGACCACCGAGGCCGCCCCTGTGCCCCAGTCCCAAGCAGCCGGCAGGTGAACGGCCGGGAGGGCCCACTGCTCGGAGAAAAACGGGTCGTTGGGAACGAGAGCGAACCTCTTCTCCCGGCTGCGTTCGGCCCAGACGACGGCGGGGTGGCGCCGCAAGGCGGCGAGGGCGCCCTCCGTGTCCGGCGCCCGTTCCGCCGCCGGCGCCACCACGACCATGTCCAGTCTCGGAAAGACCTGGGTCAGCCGGAGTCCGAAGGGCCTCACATCGATGCGCCGCTCCAGCGGCTCCGCTCCCGGCTTCACTTTCACGAGAAGCGTGGGAGGAGCGGCCTCGCCGCCCGGCAGGTCGGGTAGCGGCACCGCCGCCCGAGCCTCCGCCGCGACGACCAACACCGTGAGCAGGCAGACGACGAGAGCGCACGCCCGGAAGGCCCACCTCCGGACGCCCACCAAATAAACCAGGGTCCCTTGTACCATGCTGTCAGTTTACGTAAGAAGGATGAGAGAGAAAAGCCACACGCGCGGATCGCACCCGTCACATGCCCCGGATGACCCGACCGGCACCGACTCTCGCCGGTGAGCCGGGGATATAATGGCGGGCGAGTCTTGTCCACGAAGGCGGTGGCCGCCCTGACCGTCCCTTTCTCGCTTTGGAGGCCCGACGCCGGTGAAGGTCGCCTACGATGCCAGGATGGTCACCTGGGGGGGCATCGGTACGTACTCCTTGGAGTTGCTCCGCGCCTTGGGAGGCCGGCGGACTGCGGACGATCTCGCTCTCCTCGTCTTGCGCCGCCCGGAAGATGCCTTCCTCGAAGCGCTGCCGGAGCTGGCCGGAGTTGACTGGCAGGTGGTGCGGGGCGGACCCTGGTCGACGCGCGGGACGTTGGCGGCCGGCCTCGCCGCTCGGGGCCGGGCCGACCTCTACCACGCACCGCACGTCACGATCCCCACAGGCTTTTCGGGGCCTCTGATCGTGACCGTGCACGACCTCCGGCCTCTCCTGCTCCCCGACACCATGCCGGGCGCCCACAAGCGGGGTGTCTTCCGCCTCGCGGTCCGCCGGGCGGTGCGGCGGGCCTCCGTCGTGCTCGCCGATTCCCGACACACCGCTGCCACCCTCTACAGACTCGGCCTCCGCCCCCGCTGCCTCGAGGTCGTGCCCCTCGGCGTCGCCGGCCGGTTCTGCCCCCAACCCGCTGCTGCAGTCGCCCAGGCGCGGCGCCGCTACGGCCTGGAGCCTGGAGGTCTGCTCTGGACCGGGGATTTTCGGCCGCACAAGAACGTGGAGACCCTCATACGGGCCTATGCCTTGCTTCCCCCGGAGATACGCGCCCGCCACACCCTGGTGCTGGCCGGGGCCGACGGTTCTTTCCGCGCCCAGGACGCCCGGCGGTTGGTGGCCGAGCTGCTCGGTCCCCAGGCCGACCGCGTGCGGTTCCCGGGGCACATCGACAGCGCCGACCTGCCCGCGCTGTACACCAACGCCGCGCTGTTCGTGTTCCCCTCCATCTTCGAGGGTTTCGGGCTTCCCCTTCTCGAAGCCGCTTCGTGCGGAACGCCGGTGGTAGCCGCGAGCGCGCCCCCCCTCACCGAGGTCATGGGCGACGCCGCCGTCTACTTCCCCCCCACCGACGACCGTGCGCTCGCCGCCGTCCTGCGCACCCTGCTCGGGGACCCCGGACGCTGGCGGGAGCTGGCCCTTCGCGGCCGGGCGCGGAGTCGCCGCTTCCGCTGGGAGACCACCGCGGCCCTCACCATCGCCGCCTACCGCGGTGCGCTATCGCGGTGAGCAGGCACGGCGGCAAACCACGACGGTGCGCTATCGCGGTGAGCAGGCACGGCGGCAA
>JAMDDA010000162.1:2936-3570 GCA_023488925.1 Actinomycetota bacterium | reverse complement strand
ACGGGAGAGGACGGTATACATCGCTGGCCGGCCTCGGAGCGCGGGTCGCGGCAAGTCGGCTGAGATCGCACAACCGGCATCGGCGGGCACCCCAGGCGCCCAGGGAGGGAAGCTTAGCGAGTCTACCGCGCCTGTACGTAGGAGCAACGCAGGCGCCCAGGGAGGGAACTGATGGCAGTGAACGACAGGCACCACGGGGAGGAGCGCGGCCCGGCGGATCTTCGCCCTGTGCGCCTCACCCCGGATTTCGTGGGGACGGCCTACGGCTCCGTCCTGTTCGAGATCGGTTCTACGCGGGTACTGTGTACCGCGAGTCTGACCAACGGCGTGCCGCGTAGGCTGCGGGGCACGGGCACGGGATGGCTCACGGCGGAGTACTCGTTGCTCCCCGGCTCGACGGTCGAGCGCACCAGCCGGGAGGCGGTGCAGGGGAGGCAAGGGGGCCGCACGGTCGAGATCCAGCGCCTCATCGGCCGCAGCTTACGCGCGGTCACCGATCTCACGCAGCTGGGGGAGAGGACGGTATACATCGACTGCGACGTCATCGAAGCCGACGGAGGGACGCGTTGCGCGGCCGTATCCGGTGGTTATGTCGCTCTGCACCTGGCGCTGAAGCGGGCGGTGGACGAGCGGT
>JAMDDA010000162.1:0-2926 GCA_023488925.1 Actinomycetota bacterium | reverse complement strand
GCCCGACCTGGATTACGCGGCCGACTCGGCGGCCGACGTAGACATGAACGTGGTGATGACCGGATCCGGCAGGCTCATCGAGGTGCAGGCGACGGCCGAGAAAGAGCCTTTCGACCGGGGCACGTTGGAGCAGCTCCTGGATCTGGCCGGAGCCGGCATCCGCCGCATCGCCGAAGAGCAGCGGGCCGTGATCAATGCGGCCTACCTGCGCGGGCCGTCCCGCGCCCGGGTTTCGAACTAGAGCGAGGTATGCCTGTGGGAAAACCCGTGCCGGTGGTGATCGCCACGCGAAATCGGGGAAAGGTCGCCGAATTCGCCCGTCTCTTGGGGGCCCGCTTCCAGGTGGAGCCGCTGCCTGCGGCCTGCTCGACTCCGGCGGAGACCGGCTCGTCTTTCGCCGAGAACGCGCTGATCAAGGCCCGGCATGCCTTCCAGTGTCTGGGCGGGGAGCGGGCGGTGCTGGCCGACGACTCGGGGATCGAAGTCTTCGCGCTCGGCGGGCGTCCCGGCGTGGAGTCCGCCCGGTTTGCCGGCGTCGGCGCCGGCGACGCTGCGAACGTGGCCAAGCTCCTGGCGGAGCTCGCCCCTCACGCCGACCGGAGGGCCCGCTTCGTGTGCGTGCTCGCACTGTTGCTGCCCGGCGGGACGGCGGCCGGGGACCTCGAGCGGGTGTTCCTGGCTGAGGGCGTTCTCGAGGGTACCGTGGAGAGGACGCCCCGAGGGGCGGGCGGTTTCGGCTATGACCCGATCTTCCGGCCCGAGGGGTGGGAGCGGACGCTGGCCGAGGTCACCGGCGGCAGCAAAGATGCCGTCTCGCACCGGGGCAGGGCCGTGGCCGAGCTGGTGCGGAGGCTTGCGGGTGAGAAGGTGTTCGGTGCTGCCTGACGCGGTCTTCGAGGCTTTGGTGGCGGAGGCCCTCGACTCGCTGCCCGCCGAGTTCCTGAAGCATCTCGAGAATGTGGAAGTGGTGGTCGAGGATTGGCCTTCCGACGACGACCTGGCCGAGGCGGGGCTCGCAGGGGAGGGCCCGGAGGCGCTTCTCGGCCTTTATGTGGGCGTCCCTCTCACCGAGCGGGGCGTCGACTACGCCGGTTTTCTGCCTGACCGTATCCTTTTGTTCCAGGGTCCCATCGAAGAGGCCGCCGGCGACGACCCGGACGCCATCCGCGCAGAGGTGCGCTGCACGGTAGTGCACGAGATCGCCCATTACTACGGCATCTCCGACGAGCGGCTCGAGCAGATGGGCTGGGCCTGACGGGCGACCGCCACCGGCCCGCGTGCCGGGGGCTCACGAGCCGCCGGCCAACAGGATTGAGAAGCTGAAAGCGTTGTTCAGCGCGTGGGCAAGGATGGGGGTCCAGAGGTCTCCGGTTCGCCGGTAGCTCACCGCCAGGATCGATCCGCCCACCGCCAGGGGCAGGAAGGCCGCGCGGTTCAGGTGCAGGAGACTGAAAAGCGCCGAGCTGTAGATTACCCCGCGCACGGTGCCCTTGCGCTCGGCCATCGCCCGGAAGACATACCCCCGGAAGAAGATCTCCTCGGTCACCGGCGCGACGATCACTCCGGCGATCCATATGCCGATCCGTCCCGCCGGGCCCATGCCCTGCAGGGGGAACTGCTGGGCCTGGTTTTGTTGCACCCCCAGAGCGGCCAGGAGGAATGAAACCGCGCCGGAGGCCGCGACGAAGACGGCCGCCCAGCCCATCCCCCGGACCAGCGACCGCGTTCCCACGCCACCTGTCAAACCCATCTCGCGCCAAGAGAGCACCCCCCGGCGCACCAGCAGCACATAGACGGCCAGAAAGAGGGCCCCATCGCCCGCGACGATCGAGAGGAAGAGCACCCACGGTTTCGTGACCAGTTCCGTGAAGGTCCCAATACCGCCTCCCGCGGCTCCGGCGACCACGGCGATGAGCGGGGCGGCGAAAACGTTGGAGACGAACAGAGCGGCCACCAGCGTCCCGAGGACCACCGGCCAGGAGCCGTAGTGGGCCAGCCGCGCGCGCCGGTGCTCAGCGAGAGCGATCAACGGGCCAGGCGTCGGGCCAAGGCGAGGACTATCTTGCGGTCGGAAGGGCGCAGACGGTGGGCGAGCTGCGCCAACTCCCGGGTCTCGGCGTCCCCCTCGGCATCCGCTTCCAGGGTGAGCTGTTCCGGCCCGAGGAAGGGGTCGTCTTCTTCCAGGGCGGCGTGATAGAGCAGGCGGCGCGGCGGAACCCCCAGGGCTTCGGCGATGGCTTCGAGTACGTCGGTGGTGGGGTTCTTGCGGCCTTTCTCGATGTCGCCCAGGTAGCTCTTGGAGGCGCCCGACTCGTCGGCCAGCGCCTGCAGCGTATACTCGCGCTCCATGCGGAGACGGCGGACGGTGAGCCCTATGTAGTCAGCCAGGCGCTTCGGCGTCACGTGGGCCCCCAGGCGACGGTCGCGGTTTCCCACGGGTGGTGTCTCGAGCAGTGTATGGGATACCCGTCCGGTTGTGAAGGGCGCCCCCGCCGTTTATTATGAGCGGGCGTGTCGGCGTCCGGCGCTTCGGCTCGGGCGCGCGCAGAGATCTCACTTCAGGCTGGGAGTACACATGAGCGGCGGAGGCGCAACGGGAGGGTAGCCCGCAGATCGCCGGCGTAAAAGTCAGGCTCGCCCCCCGGCCGCCGGGCGGGGCGCCGGCCTTGGGGGGGAGCCGTCTGGTGCGGGTGGGGCTACTCCCCGCCCTCCTCGTTCTCGTGGCTCTCGCCTTGACCGCGTGCGAGCCGGCCGAGACCGGCTCGACCACGACCGGCCCGGCCGTCCCGGGCACCACGACTGTCACTTCTCCGGCAGGCGGGGGTTCGTCCACGAGCCTCGGCCTCGGGGCGCTCAGCGGGAACTTCGCGAGGTGCCCCGAATGTCACAGCGTCTTGGATCGTTCCGCCCGCGCGGGCGGAGTCCT
>JAMDDA010000140.1 GCA_023488925.1 Actinomycetota bacterium | reverse complement strand
CACCTGTCCCAAAGACGCTCGAAGAGGAGGTCGTACGCCAGCGGGTCGAGATCGGTGATGCCGAGCAGATACGAGACCAGGGAGCCCGCCGCCGATCCCCGTCCCGGTCCCACGGGGATGCCGTTGCTCTTGGCGTAGTGCACGAAGTCCCACACGATGAGGAAATAAGGGGGGAAACCCATCTGCTCGATGACGCCGAGCTCCATCTCCAACCGCTCGCGTACTTGCGGCGCCGGCGTCGCGCCGTAGCGGCGGGCGAGCCCCTGCTCGCACAGTTCGCGCAGATACGCGGCTTCGGTCCGGCCCTCGGGGACAGGGTAGTGGGGGAGGAGGATGCGGCCGAACTCCATCTCCACCCGGCACCGCTCCGCCACCTGCAGGGTATTCTCCACCGCCTCGGGGTAGCGGGCGAAGGCGCGCTGCATTTCCTCGGCACTCTTGAAGTAGAACTCGTCGGAGGAGAAGCGCAGCCGCTTCTCGTCGTCGAGCCGCGACCCCGTTTGAATGCACAGGAGCACATCGTGGGCAGCGGCGTCACCAGCCTCCAAGTAGTGCACGTCGTTCGTGGCCACCAAGGGCAGACCCACCTGAGCCGCCAGCGCGGCCAGCCGCTCGGGCACGTGGGCCAGCTCGGAGATACCCGTCTCCTGGATCTCGATGTAGACGTCTTCGCGCCCGAAAATGCCGACGAGCCGTTCGACCTCCCGTTCGGCTTCCCCCAAACTGCCTCGCTCCAGAGCCCGCGACAGCCGGCCGGTGGGGCAACCCGTGAGGCAGATGATGCCTTCGGCGTTCTCGCGCAACAAGGCGTAGTCCACCCGGGGCTTGAAGTAGTAGCCCTCGAGGAAGGCCAGACTGGCGATCTTCAGGAGATTGCGGTAGCCCTCGTTCGTGCCGGCCAGAAGAGTGAGGTGCCAGCGTTCCTCCTGCTGGGCCTCCTTGCGGAAGCGGTCTTCCACCACATAGGCCTCGAGGCCGATGATGGGCCGGATGCCGGCCTTGACGGCCTCCTGGTAGAACTGCACGGCTCCGGAGAGAACCCCGTGGTCGGTGATGGCCACCGCGGGCATACCGTACTCCGCCGCCTTGCGGACGACATCTTCGACCTTGCAGGCGCCATCGAGCGCCGAGTAATGCGTGTGGACGTGGAGGTGGCAGAAGGCCGTCTCTGTGCGGGGGAGATCGTGCGAAGACTGCTGCGCTGCCACTCGGGAAATCCTCTCAGGCCGGGTCGGACGGTACCGCGATTCTACCCTGAACCACCGCGCGCCTCAAGGAGGAGCGTGAGCTACCGGCGGATATCGTTCGCCCTGAGCGGCCGGAGCCGGCCGGGGCAACCCACGGTCGGCCCCGGCCGAGGGCCAATATGCAGGTATTCTTGGTCCCCGAACGTGGCGGTGCCGGGCTTCTTCTGCGGCCTGCTACGGGGCGGGCTCGTCCTCCCCGCCCGCCGCGGCCCGCAGGCGCTCGTCCCGCCGACGCTTGGCCTCTCGGAGAGCGGCTTCGGCCGCCCGTAACAACGCCGGAGCGGTATCGCCGTTCTCGGGATAGCCGACCAAACCCACAGTGACCGAAATGCGCCCGACCGGTTTGTTGGTGGGAGTGGCCGCCACATGCCGGTTGAGGTTCCACCGGATCTTCTGAGCCGCGATCTCGGCCATCGGCCGGGTCGTATCGGGCATGAGCACCATGAAAGTCCCTCCCCTCATGCGGGCGGCGACGTCGGTGGCGCGCAGGGCGCGCTTGGTGAGGTCGGCCACGTCACGCAGGACCCGCTCGCCGGTGCCCCGCCCGTGCCGCCGGTTCAGCAAGTCCAGGCCATCGACATCGAGCGCGAGGAGGGCCAGACCACGGCGCACCCGTGCGGCGCGATACACCTCTTCGGACAGGAGACGCTCGAAGACCGGCCGCGAGACCAGACCGGTGAGGGGATCCCGCCCGCCGGCACCGATCGCCACCACCTCGCCCGTGCCGTCGGCCCGCGCCATCCAGCCGAGAGGACTCAACGGCAGCAGCAGCGTCGCGATGAGTGCCTCTCCCTCTCCTTCCGCGATCACGATCTCCGCGCGGAGCACACGGGCCTCGCGTGCCGCCAGGTACAGGGAGAGGCCGAACGCCTCGGGGCCCTTCTCCAAGAGAGCCGCGCCGAGCTCCCCGGCCGCCAGCTCCTTCACCTCCGTCTCGGTGAGTCGCACTCCCAACATCTCTATCTCCGCGGCCGCCAGGCGCGAACCCGGTACCTGGTGGGCCCTCACCCGGATGCGCACCGTCCCCTCGGTCGCGTACAGGGCGGCGCCGACCAGCCGGCGCAGGCAGTAGTCGAGGCCGTCGGGATCGCTGAGGACCTCGATGTCCTCGGCGTTCACGTGAACATTCACCCCCCGAGTAGCGGCGAGCACGGCCGTGCTCTCGAGGGCGCGCTCCACCGCGTGTTTCAGGGGGCACTCCTCCACCACCGCCCGGAGGTAGCCCTCTTCGAGGTCTCCCAGTTCCACCAGCAGCTGAACGAGCTCGCGCACCTCCCAATCCTGCCCGGCCAGAGAGGTCAGGCGCGGAGCCAGGTCGCGCCGCAGCAGGGTGAGGAGGCCGCTGCTGAAACGGTTCCCTTCGCTGAGAGCCGCCACCAGGCGCCGCTGCTCCTCCGTCCACGTCCGAGCACCGGTGACGTCGGCCACCTGCAGCGCATGGCCCAGCAGGCGCCCGTCGTCGCTCCGGAGCGGGAGGCTCTCCACCGTCAGCCAGGTGGTGATCCCCTCCGCCTGCGAGACGAACTCGTCTTGCCACCGCCCGACCACGCCGCCGGGCGCGCGCGCCTCGGTGATGACCCGGGGATCCGGAACCAGGACCTCCCAGGAGAGCCCTTTCATCTCCTCGGACTTTCGGCCCAGCAGTGCGGCGGCGCCGGGACTCGCCCAGCGGACGACACCTGCCGGATCGGTGAGCACCAAGCCCCAGCCGAAGCCCTCGGCGGCCAGCTCGATCTCCCGCCGCCGATCGGCCAAGGTGTCCAGTCGCTCGGCCATGTCGTTGAAGGCACCCTCCACCGCGGCGATCTCCGGAGAGCCGCTGCCCGCGAGTCGCGTGGAGAACCTCAGCGATCCCAACGCCTCCATGGCCACCTGCAGCCGGCTGAGAGGGGTCACGAACCAACGTCCCAGCACTCCCGCCTGCGCCGCCACGAGCAGGGAGCCCACGGCCACGGCCACGGCGGCCAGGCCGGCGAGAAGACGCCACAGAGTGCCGTCGTCCCACTGGGCTTGGTGCTCCACGACGACCGCCCCCGCCCCGCCCTCCGGACCGACGAGGGGAACGGCGCAGTAGGAGGCGCGCACGCCGGCGCCCACCGCCGTGAACATCACGCTCGTCCCCGTGCGGACCGCCTGCGCGATCGGCCCGTCCGCACCACTCATGAGGGATCCCGGGGAACGGACCGCCGTGGAAGCGATCACTGCGCCGCGGGCATCGGTGACGGTGATCTCGCGCTCCAACATCCGCTCGTCACCGCTCTTGCCGGCCAGCACACGATCGCGCTGGCGGCCGACCTGCAGAAGCAGATCATGGAGCTTCTGGGGGTCGTC
>JAMDDA010000029.1 GCA_023488925.1 Actinomycetota bacterium | reverse complement strand
TGACCTGAGCCCTGCGCCTTGAAGCTCACGCCAATATGCCAACCCGCCCGGTGCTTGTAACTCGCAGCGGCGATGTGTATTACCTCCAGCCCACCGCGGATCACGTCAGCATCTATAAAGTAACCCTCGGGAAACGCTATGTCTCACAATTTGCCAGGATCAAAGCAGCAGCAAAGGCAGGTTTTGTTGCGGATGGTACGGACGCTTCAAGGCGCAGGGCTCAGGTCACTTTGGGAGGGCCAATAGCACCCCTTGAGGCAATATCCGTCACCCGAGATACAATAATGAACAACACGGTGCAGATGAATAACTACCGGTGGTATTATAGCCTCAATAGTTGGGACTATTATTACATACCGGTGGACACAAACAAAGTCACCCGACCAACGTGGTTGAGCTATACAATGACCGGTGATTACGTAACGGCCATACCTTACGCATGGGGCGGGTTCGATACAGACGTCACTCATTCCACAAACACCAGTTGGCTTGATTACGGTGACGCTATGAGCAAGGACCGTTTTGCTGGTAATATAAATACCTCAACTGGGGGATATCAGTCAGGTACTGCGGGAGTAGATTGCTCAGGGTATGTAGGACGGGCGTGGACCTTGACGGCATACAAACGCAACGACAAACAGATAGTTGACAGCTTTGGTGTTGAGATAGCGAAAACCAGTATTGGCCCGGGTGACGCCGCCGACTGGTACGGCCATCACATCCTGATTCTTGGAGACTGGTACGATCCTGCATCATCTGGCATCATGACCAAGGAAGCAAACGTAACCCCTCCTGAGTCCGGTAAAGTTGATTACCGCACGTGGGACTACTTCACAGCAAATGGGTACAAGTTTTACAAATACAAGAATCTGCTGTAAAGGCGAACATCGGGGGAGGGAAAGGGTCCATTATAGGCCTCAGTGGGCCCGGTTCCCTCCCCCAATACGCTTGGAGGATAACCGCCGATGCTTGATCGAACGAGTGTAGCGGCAGGGATACTTCTAGTGGCTACTGTCATACTCTCCGCGGGATGTCCCGCCCGGCCTTCACCTTTACCCCCGGCTTCCTCCGACGTGCAGGAACGGATGGCCGTCACCGTCCGAAAGCCGTTCGGGCTGAAGGCGTCGCTCTCTCCGGCCGAGAGCGGCGAGCTCATCCGGGCCGTGAGCTCCCTGCCACGCTTGGGCAAGGAACCGCCCAGGATGCCCCGAGAGGAGTTCAGCGTGGAGTGGCTCGACGAAAACGGTGGGCGCGTGGTCTACCACGGGGTGCCCGGGCTTCTCTGGCTGGATGACGGGGCGTTGTTCGTGGACGGGGATTCCGCCGTTTCGAGGCTCGTGATGCGGGAGCTGGTGAAGACCGGCCCCGTGGCGGATTTCCTCGCGGGCGCCCGGCTGTGGTTGGGGGCCGAGGACCTCGACTCCCCGCCGGTACAATTGACGGGGGATGAAGCCGACGGGGTTTCCCGGTGGATCCGCGAATCGCGGCCGGTCCCGGAAGGGGAGTCGTTCCCGCACACCGATTTCCCCGGCCTGTGGCTCAGCGCAGGTGGGCCGGGCAGCGGGGCGCCGATGGAGGTAAGGTTGGCGGGGGAGGATATCGCCATCGTCGGTTTCGAAGGCGGCAGCCTGGTGCTCCGCGCCCCGGGGGAGCTGATCGCCTTCGCCGCCCGCCGCCTCGGGCCGGGGGAACTCAAGTTCCCTCCCCTGGCCGAGGCCTACCGCGCCGTGGAGCTGGTCGCACTCACGCCCTCCGGCGAGCGCATGCCAACCCGGGAGCGCTACAGGATCGTCGCCGTGACGCGGGCGCTGGCGCTCGGCGCGACCCCGGCCGAAGCCGCGGTGGACCCCGGGCTCGCGGGGGAACCCCTGCGCCTGGCGTTCACCACGAGCGCCGGCGCGGCGCTGACCGTGGACGTCTACGAGCGCTGGTTCGTGCTGGACGGCCGGTGGTACCGGTCGGACGGCGCCCGCGGCAACGTCTACAACATCCTCGGGGCGACCGGCCCCTGAACGGGCTCCTCAGCGAGGTCCCTCGACGGGCCGGACGGTCACCTCGCCCGCGGGCCGGCCGTGTTCCGGAGCGTGCCGATCCCCTGGACCGTCACCTCGACGCGGTCGCCGGCCGCCATCGGCCCGACGCCCGCGGGCGTGCCGGTGAGGATCACGTCGCCCGGGAGCAGCGTCATGATGCCCGAGACGAACGACACCAGCGCCGGCACCGGGAAGATGAGGTCGCCCGTGGTGGACGACTGGCGCACCTCGCCGTTGAGCGCGGTCGAGATCGCCAGGTTCGACGGGTCGATCTCCGTCTCGATCCAGGGCCCCAGGGGGCAGAAGCCGTCGAACGACTTGGCGCGCGTCCATTGCCCATCCCTGCTCTGCAGGTCCCTCGCGGTGACGTCGTTGGCGCAGGTGTACCCCAGCACGTGGTCGAGCGCGTCGCGCTCCCCGACGCCCTTCGCGGCCCGCCCGATCACCACCGCGAGCTCCCCCTCGTAGTCGACGCGGGACGACTGCGGCGGCAGCGGGATCGCGTCGCCGGGGCCCGAGACCGCCGTGGGCGGCTTCAGGAACAGCACCGGCTCGGGCGGCGGGGGCTCCTTCATCTCCGCGGCGTGCCGGGCGTAGTTGAGCCCGACGCACACGATCTTGCCCGGTATGCACGGCGCGAGGAGCCTCACCGACGACAGCGCGAGCCGCACCCCCGACGGCGACCAGGCGCCGGGCTCACCGTCGAGCACGACCAGCTCGTCCCCCACGATCTTCCCGTAACCGCGCCTCGCTCCGGATTCGAAGCGCGCTATCCTCATCTCTCCGCCTTCTTCTTTATCCCGTCGAGCATCTTCTCGCTGTTCTCCCTGATCTTGAGCTTGGCGACGGGGTTGAGCAGCGCCCCGATCATCGGTATGCCGAACTCGAAGTCCACCGTGAGCGTCACGCGGGTCTCGCCGCCGGCCTCCTCGAACACCCAGTCGCCCTCGAACTTCTTGAGGTCGCCGTCGATCTGTTTGTACGAGATGCGCGCGGGGGGATCGAACTCGTCCTTCTCCCTCCACTTGAAGAGCTTCCCCTGGAGCTTAGTGACCCAGCGCGTCACCGTCCACCCCTCGCCGCGCTCCTCCACCTTGAGCTCGACCACGTCCGTCGACGTCGCGACGATGTTCGCCTTCCGCTTCACCGGCCGCCAGAAGCTCGTCGCCTACCGTCACGGCTATCACGGCCATTCCGGCTTCGCCGCGCTTGCCACCGGCTCGGCCGAGGAAGGTGTGATCGACTATTACCGCCTGCCCAGGCAATATGCCAAGTTTTTCGACACCTACAACGCACTCGACGAACTGGCGCACGTTCTCACTCCCGACGTGGCGGCGCTGATCGTCGAGCCGATCAACTACGAAACGTTCGAGCCCGCCTCGAAGGCCTATTTCGAGGGCGCCCAGGCGCTGTGCCGAGATCGAAACATCCTGTTCATCGTCGATGAGACGCGCACCGGGCTTGGGCGGACCGGGCGCCTGTGGGCATCCGAGCATTACGACATTGCGCCGGACATAATGATCGTCGGCAAGGGCCTGTCCGGCAT
>JAMDDA010000132.1 GCA_023488925.1 Actinomycetota bacterium | reverse complement strand
TCCATTTCGGAGCCCTTTCCCTACTCATCACCAGCAAGGTGCATCAGACGGAGTACTTCAACTTCTTCCTGAGCGGGGTGGTCTTTCCCATCCAGATGCTCACCGGGGCCTTCTTCCCCCTCTCCCGCATCCCCGAGGTGCTGCAGCCGGTGGCCTGGGCCGTGCCCCTCACCTCGATGATCGACCTGACGCGCGGCATCATGCTCGACCGTTTGCACTGGGCGGCGCTGCCGCAGCTGGCCTACATCCTCGTCACGACCCTGCTCTTCGGCGAGCTGGCGCTGCGCAGCATGCGGCGGCGTTTGATCGGGTGAGGCACCCATGAGCCGGCCGGCCATAGTGTGTCGCGAGGTGCGCAAACGTTACGGTTCCGTGGAAGCGTTGCGCGGCGTCAGCCTGGAGATCGCCGAGGGTAGCGTCTTCGGCTTCCTGGGGCCGAACGGCGCGGGCAAGTCCACGCTGGTCAAGATCCTCACCGGGCTGATCCCGCGGGCGGAAGGTGAAGTGCGCGTGTTGGGCGGGCGACCGGGAGAGCGGGCGGTACAGCGCCGGGTGGGCTACCTGCCCGAGTTATTCCGGTTCCCCCCCTGGCTGACCGGAGCCGAGTTGCTGCGCTTCCACGGCCGCTTGGCGGGCGTTCCCGTGAATACGCGGGCTCTGCTCGATCTGGTGGGCATCGGCGCGGCCGGCGACCGGCGGGTGGGCACCTACTCCAAGGGCATGCAACAGCGCCTGGGGTTGGCCCAAGCCTTGGTAGGCGATCCCGATCTGGTCTTCCTCGACGAGCCCACCAGCGCCCTCGACCCCTTGGGTCGACTCGACGTGCGTGATGTGCTCGTTCACCTGCGCGGGCGGGGTGTGACCGTATTCCTGAATAGCCACTTGCTCACCGAGGTCGAGAAGGTCTGCGACCGGGTGGCGGTGATAGACAGTGGTACCCTCGTGGCTGAAGGGACCATGGACCAACTGCTGCAGAAGCCCAACGTCCGCATCCGCGTGGGCGCCCTCGATGCCGCCGCGGTCGAGCACCTGCTGGTGGTCCTGGCCGCACCCGGCGCCCGGTTTGCCGACGGCGTGGTCACCGTGCCGGTCGCTTCCGCCGAGGAGGTCCCCCGGCTCGTGCGGACCGCGGTCGAGAGCGGCGCTCCGGTGTATGAGGTAAGCCTGGAGCGGCGCTCCCTGGAAGAGGCCTTCGTACACCTGGTGCGGGAGCGCCAAGACAAGGAAGAGCCGGCGGCGCCCCCGCCGCACGGCGGGGGCGCCGCATGAGCCCCCCGGCAACCCCCCCGGGCCGCGCGGGTGCGGCGGCCCGCCAAGTCCTGCTCCTTGCCGGCCATACCTGGAAGGAGGCGGTGCGGCGGCGCCTCATCCTGGTCGGCTTTCTGCTCACGCTGGCCTTCGTGGCCCTCTACGGCTTCGGCGCGTACTTCTCTTTCCGCAACTGGGACGGAGGAGATTTCGGCGCACCGGCCGGCGCCGAATCAATCCGCGCCCTGGGCGCTTTTCAGATGCTCTCCTTCGGCCTGTTCATCAGCAGCTTCCTCAGCGCCGCGCTGGTCGTGTTCCTCGCCGCTGGCATGATCTCCGGTGACGCCGAAAACGGCACGCTGCAGACCGTTGTCACCCGCCCCATCGCCCGGGCGCACATCCTGCTCGGCCGCTTCCTCGGGTACGCGACCGTTTTCCTCGTGTACCTGGTGGTCACCGCCGGCAGCCTCGTGGCGCTTACCTGGGCCCTCGCCGGCTATGCGCCCCCCTCGCCCGTTCGGGCGCTGGTCATCTTGGCCGGGGAGGGACTCATCGTGCTCGCCTTCGTCAGCCTCGGTTCGGCCGTACTTCCGCCGGTCGCCACCGGCACGCTCGCGTTGATGGCCTACGGGCTGGCCTTCATAGGCGGTGTGGTCAAGCAGATCGGGCTCTTCCTACAGAATCACACGGCCCAAACGATCGGCGACGCGGTGCACTTCATCCTCCCCACCGACGCCTTTTTCCGCATGGCCCTCGACGCCCTGGCGCCCCGGAGCCTGGGGGTGTTCGGGAACATCGGCCTGGGCCCCTTCGGAGCCGGGTCGCCCCTGCGTCTTTCCACGCTTGCCTACGGACTCGCGTACCTGCTGGCCTGCTTCGCCGCCTCTGCCTTCTTCTTCGCGCGCAAGGACCTGTAGCAGGGGACGGAGATCGGCATGTTTCGAATCATGAAATCCGGACCTGCACCGGCACGTTCGGGAACCCACGACCGGCGGCTCTACCAGATGGCCGGCACGAGTCCGCACGTGTGTATGCGCGCGTCTTTGGTCACTACGCTCATGCCGTGAATGAGGGCGGTGGCCACGATCATGCGATCGGCCGGGTCGGCATGCAGGGTGGGTGGCAGCGACACCGCGTGCAGGGCAACTCTGTCGTCCACCGGCAGGAAAGACAAGAACGGCAAGGTCTCACAGCGCTCGAGCCAGCGTGAGACCTCTATCGACAGGCCCAAGCGTCCTTTCTGCACCAAGAGGGCCAGTTCCCAGACGCTGATGCTGGATACCGCCAAGCCTCCGTCTTCCATGCCGCGTTGGACTGCGGTCCGCGCCTGCTCCGACAACGATTCCGGCTGGGCCAGCCACCAGACCCAGGCGTGGGTATCCAGGAGTATCACCGAAGCGCCTCCCAGCCCTCTTCCCCCACGGGTTCCGTAGGATCGTGGTACCAGACAAGAGCGCCCCGGAAGGACTTGAGCAGCTCCTCGGGATCCTTGACCAGCGGGACCACCTTCGCCACCGGGCGCCCGTGATCCGTGATGATGAGCTCCTCACCGCGTTGCTCGACCTCGCGCAGGTATTCGAGCGCCTTGGCCTTGAATCTGGACTTCGACACAGTCTGGGTCATGTCCGCCTCCTGCGACGTGATGACCAGAGTCAGATTACCATAGTCATGACCGGGCCAAGTGGCGGAGTTGCCGCCGCCCGCAGGCGCCTGAGGGCAATTCCGCCCCCAGGCGGACCGGCCCCCGATGGCCGGAGAGGCGCTCGGCCGGAACGCCGGTGCTATCATCGTGCGATGATGGCGTTCAGCGGGGACACGCTCCCTCACGTCGTGCTGCGTCTCGTGATCGGGGTGCGGGCATGACCGGCCGGGACCAGGCGCTCCACGTGTTCGCGCGAGCCGTTGAGGAGTGGTGGGCGCTCGCCGCCATGCTCGACGCCGCGGTCTTCAACGACACCATCTTCGGGTTCCACGCGCACCAGGTGGCGGAAAAGGCGCTGAAGGCCTGGCTGTCGGCGCTCGACCTCGAGTATCCGCCGACGCGCGACCTCGGCCGATTGCTCCGCCTCCTGGAGCAGAACGGCCACTGGGTCGCCCCCTTCGACGGTCTCATCCAGCTCGATCCCTTCGCCACGCATTTGCTGAAGGACGCGTACGACGATCTGGGGGAGCCGATCGCCCGCGCCCGCATCGTCGAGTCTCTGGAGGTGTTGCTGGCTCAGGTGCGCGCGGTACTCGGGCTCGGGTAGGTCGGCCCTCGGTCTTGAGTGGCCCGGGTGCGCGTCGGCGTCATGAGGGTGCTCTGGGAGCCCGGGTCCACTAGGTCGGCCTTGGGTCTTGGGCGGCCCGGGTGCGCACCCGCCCGGCAGTTCGGGCC
>JAMDDA010000016.1 GCA_023488925.1 Actinomycetota bacterium | reverse complement strand
TGCCGTTCGGCCCGATGATCACCGTCACCCCCGACTCGAAAAGGAGCTCGGTGGGCCGGGCGAAGGTCTTGAAACCCTTTAGGCGTATGGACCGCAGAAAGGCCACGTCAGCCCTCGGCCGGAGCAACGTCACCGCCGCTCTCTCCGCCACCGGGCTCCAGCACTCCGAAGCGGGCCAGCGCCCGGCGAGCGGCCTCCTGCTCGCTCTTCTTGATGGTGCGGCCCGTGCCTTTCCCCTCTACCTGCCCCTGCACGAGAACCTCCGAAGTGAAAACCCGTTCGTGCGGCGGTCCCTCCTCGCCGACGAGCCGGTATACCGCCGTGCGTTCACTCACGGCCAGGTACTCTTGCAGCGTGCTTTTGAAGTCCACGTAGTTGGTGCATCCGTACTCCACCTGCTCCGCGAAGGCGCCCACCACCGCCCGACACGCCATCTCGAAACCCCATGTGCAGTACACCGCTCCGATGAGCGCCTCGACGATGTTACCGAGTGCCGTGGGGCTCGCTGCGAGCTCCGCGCGCTGCTCCTCGTTGCCGGGTGCCTGTGAACGCACGAGCTCGTCCACCCCCAGACGCCGGGCCACCTCGGCGCAACTGCGCCGGCTGACCACGAACGCCTTGAGCTTGGCCAACTTGCCCTCCTCGTCGTCCGGGAAGCGCTCGTAGAGGTGGGCGGCCACGGCCAGTCCCAGGACGCTGTCCCCCAGGAACTCCAAGCGCTCGTACGATCCCGTCCGCTCCTCGACCCAGGAGGAATGGGTGAGCGCCTGCTCGAGGAGAGGAGCGGGCAGCCGGTGAACCAGCTCCATGAGCAGACCCGCGGCGCCCCCGGTGGCGGTGCAGGCGGGGGACACGGACGGCCCTCCTACCGGGAGGGGCCCGCCGCCGTCGGCGACAGGCCCCCCGAGTCGAGACGTGGTCCGCTCGAGCAGAACGAGGTCATCCGCGGTGTCGGCCGGCTCAGATTCGCGCGGCGATGAAATCGACGGCGGCGCCCACCGTCGTGATCTTCTCGGCTTCCTCGTCGGAGATCTTGATGCCGAACTGGTCCTCGAGCTCCATGATCATCTCCACGAGGTCCAGACTGTCTGCATCCAGGTCGTCCTGGAACGAGGCCTCCAGAGTGACGGCGTCCCCCTCCACGCCGAGTTGCTCCACCAGGATCTCACGCACCTTTGCGAGGATCTCGTCCTTCGTCATCGATACTCCTTGGTCATGGCTCTCCAGCCGGGATCGAGCGACGCCATTGTAGCAACGGCCGGACGAACGGCAAACGACGCGACCGTGACTCCCGCCGTTGCGGACCTTTCCGCCCTCAGCGCCCTCCCCCCCGGCCGAGCTCCTCCTGCACGGTCTGCACGAGCCCCCGGCGCGCGGCCTCCGCCCCGAACCGCAGGGCGTTGGCCACGGCTCTACGGGAGGAGTTACCGTGACAGATGATCATCAACCCCTGAACCCCGAGCAGGCAGGTGCCCCCGTATTCCTCGGGATCGAGAACCGCGCGCACCCGGGTCAGCGAGGGCCTGAGCAGCAGGCCCCCTATCTTGGAGCGCACATCGCGCCGGGCGGCGTCCCGCACCCGTAGGAGGAGGGCCCGGGCCGTGCCCTCCAGCAGCTTGAGGGCCACGTTGCCGGTGAAGCCGTCGGTGACCACCACATCGGCCTTGTTGAAGAGCAGGTCTCGACCCTCGACGTTGCCCACGAAGCGCAGGCCGCCGGCCGGATCGGCCAGGAGAGGGTAGGCCCCCAAGGCCAGCTCGTTCCCCTTGGTGGGTTCCTCTCCGATGTTCAGCAGCCCCACGCGCGGCTCGCGCAGGCCCAAGGCGCGGCGGGCGAAGATCGACCCCAGGATCCCGAACTCCAGGAGGTGTTCCGGGCGGCAGTCGGCGTTGGCCCCCGCGTCGAGAAAGACCACCGGCGCTTCCCCGCCGGGCAGCACGGTGACGATGGCCGGCCGTTTCACGCCCGGCACCCGCTTGACCACCAGCAGTCCGACGGCCAGCATGGCTCCGGTGCTGCCCGCCGAGACGAAGCCCTCGGCCCGCCCCTCGACCACCGTCCGGGCGCCCACCACGATCGACGAGTCTCGTTTGGAGCGCACCGCCCTGGCCGGCTCCTCCAGGGAGGAGATGCCGGCCCCGCTGGGCACGATCTCCACGTGACGGGTATCGGCGCCGGCCAGGTGGGGTTCGATCATTTCCGGACGCCCCACGAGCAACACCCGCAGGTCCGGCGAGGCCGCGGCGAGCGCGCCGGCCACGATCTCGCCGGGAGCGTGATCCCCACCCTCGGCGTCGAGGGCGAGCGTCACCGTCCGGCCGCCGGCCGCCGCCCTTTCGCTCACCCAACCTCCTCGTCGTCCGCACTGCGTGCTCCCAGGGCGCGCCTCCCCCGACGGCCCCTCGCCGACCACGATAGCAGGCCCGCGCGCCGCCGACCACGCAGGCCGCAGACACTTCTTGTCCCGGACCGTACGCTACAATCCCGGAACATGGCCGTTTTCCGCCGCATGATGCAGACCTTCCTCCAGGGGCACTGGCTCGGCCTGATCGTCTCCCTGGTCCTTGCCGTCGCCACCATCGGCCTCGGTCTGGTCATCCCCTGGCTGGTCCGCAGCACCGTGGACCAGGCCCTGGTGGGCGGACGGCGCGATCTGCTCGTGCCCTTGGCCCTGGGCATCCTGGGGGTGGGGGCGGTGCGCATGCTGACCGCCTTCCTGCGCCGTGTGGTTTCCGGCCGGGTGGCCCTGGCCGTGGAAACCGACATGCGCAACCACCTCTTCGCCCACCTGCAGACGCTCGACGCCGCCTACTTCCTCCGCGCCCACACCGGCCAGATCATCTCCCGGGTCGTCGCCGACGTGCGCGCCGTGCGCATGTTCCTGGGCTACGGTCTCGTCTTCTCGGTCACCCACATCCTCACCCTGATCGCGGTCACCGTGATCCTCTTCACCCTCCAGCCGCGCCTGGCTCTCGCCAGCCTGCTGCCCATGCCCCTTATCCTCGTGACGGCCCGGGCTTTCAGCCGCCGGCTCCACCCCTCCCTCTATGCGGTGCAACAGCGGGTGGCGGAGCTCACGGCGGTGGTGGAGGAGCGCATCACCGGTATCCGCGTGATCAAGGCCTTCGCCGTCGAAGATCTGCAGCAAGAAGCCTTCGCCGAGGCTTCCGACCACATCTACCGCCAGAACCTGGAGGCCGCCGGCATCCGCAGCCGCTACGTGCCGCTGCTGGGGGCGCTGCCCAGTTTGAGCCTCATCGTGATCCTGTATTACGGCGGACGGCTGGTGGTGGCCGGGGATCTCTCCCTGGGGAGCCTCATCGCCTTCAACGGCTACGTCATGCTGTTGATCTGGCCCATGCGCATGCTGGGCATGTTGGTGAGCTGGGGCGAGCGCGCGGCCGCCTCAGGCGAGCGGGTGCTCGAGATCCTCGACCGGCAGCCCTCCGTCGCCGACCGCCCGGCCGCCCGACCCCTCGGGCCCGTGCAGGGGGAGATCGAGTTCCGACACGTGGTTTTCGGCTATGGGGATCACCTCATCCTCAACGACGTCTCTCTGCGCATCGCGCCGGGCGAGACCGTCGCTCTGGTGGGGCCGACCGGCTGCGGCAAGACCACCCTGGCCCACCTCGTCC
>JAMDDA010000112.1 GCA_023488925.1 Actinomycetota bacterium | reverse complement strand
GCCCCCGGGTTGCCGTCGCCGTACCGGCGCACATCGACCCCCAGGAAGAGGCGGCCCAGCCAGAGCGAAAGCATCAGCGAACCCATGAGAAAGCCGACAGTCGTCCAGTAGAGCACGGTCATGGCGGCGCTCCTTCCCGGGGAACATCGATCTGGGGCCTCTACCCGTTCTTCTACTGTACCGCGAACGGGGGCCGGGTATACCCGGCGCGATGAGCAGACGACCGCGGGCGAGATCGTTCCCGGGGGCGTCGGCGATCCGGGATCGGGGAATATGCAGGTACCGTGCAGGCCGCGCCATCGGGACCGGCGTGAATCCGGAAGCCGACTTCCGGCCTGCGTCGCTCCGCGGAACGTCAGTAACGAACGAGCGCCGAGCGCCGGAAACGACCGGGACAGGGGGTCTGTCAGGGATTATCGGCAGGGAGGAGCAGACATGATCATGGCGGAAAGCAGGGCGGAAGTCGTCTGGGAGGGCGATCTGACTCACGGTGGCGGTCGGGTGACCGTCGGCAGCGGGGCGTTCCCCGTATTCCCGGTCACCTGGGCTTCGCGTACGGCGAGGGCACAGGGCAGGACCAGCCCGGAGGAACTCATTGCGGCCGCCCACGCTTCGTGCTTCTCGATGGCCCTGTCTCACGGGTTGGCCGAGGCGGGAACGCCCCCGGAGCGGCTGAGAGTGAGCGCGGTGGTTTCCCTCAACAGCACAGACGCCGGACTACGCATCAGTTCGGTGGCCCTCGAGGTGTGGGGGCGGGTGCCGGGAGTGGACTTTCTCGCCTTTGCCAAGGCGGCTGAGGACGCCAAGGCGGGTTGTCCGGTATCCCAAGCCTTGACCGGGGTCGAGATCACGGTGAGAGCGTATCTCGAGGAGGAATGATCCGAGCCGGAGGACCGCGCGCGGTCTCCGGCGGGCTCCGCCGTTACGCTCCCGGGTCGGAGCCGAACTGCGGGCGTGCTCCCAACGGCCGGCTCAGAACTCCGGGCCGAAAAGATGCCGGATCGAGATCTCCTGGCCGGGGGGCAGAACCACCACCTCCGAGTCCCAGGGGCCGGCGAAGAGTCGCTCGAGCAGGCCGATAGAGCCGGGCACCACGGTGTGGTCCAGCTCCAGGTCCGCAGCCAGCGACTCCGTCTCGGGCCGGAACTCCTCGAGCGAATAGGCCCCCGTGTCGATGAGAGTGATCCGCCGGTAGGCGGCCATGCTGGCTTTCCGCAACCGGCGGGCCTTCTCCACGCCGAACCGCTTCCGCCAAGCGTCGTAGCTGATCAGCATGGGGTTGTCATGACAAAGCCAACCTCGGGTGAAGTAGAAGGCGTGTGCGTCGCGGCAGATCTCCTCCCGGGTGCAGCCGTGGTTCAGAAAGAGCGAGATGCAGTCGTCGACCCGAGGAAAGACGAGACGGGCCCGGCGCGAGACCAGCCCTTGGAGGCCGTTGCCGCAGTAGCCCAGCGCCAGCAGCACCTCGTCCGCCGGAGGCACGGCGACCGTCTCCGCCCGTGGTTCGACCGGGCCTTTCCCCGGGCGGACCGAAGGCACCGCCACCACCGTGCCGTTCGCGTGGCCCTCGTCCAGGCGATCGACCAGGTTCTGCAGATAGGCGCGCAGCTCGGCGGGCCGCTCGTGCAGGCCGGCGGGGATCCAGACGAGGGGGGTCGTGCGCCCGGTGCGCTTCAGGGCGAGCAGCACCTCGTCCTCGATCATCTCGCAGGCCAGGATGACCGATGCGCCCGGAGCGGTCGGGCGGGAAAGTCGGCGCGCGTGTGCAGAGGGAGTACGTTCCTTCATGGCATCATGCTAGCACGGAGGCGGGAGCCGGCGGCGGTGACGTGTGCCGGCGGAGTACGGCCGAGGCGTGCTTGCGGCCCACGTGATGCTACATTTACGCGGCAGGGAATCCCGGCGCCGAGCGGTGTGTCCGCAACGCGGCGCCGGCTGGTCGCCAGACCGGAGGATGTGGGTGACGGAACGCACGAGTATGGATACCGCCGCGGTGGTGGAAAAGGCCTTCCTCGTCGCGGTGGACACGGGCGACAACCCGGGCTGGACGGCGGAGGAGTCGCTGGCCGAGCTCGGCTCGCTGGTGGAAACAGCCGGCGCCCAGGTGGTGGGCGCCGTCTATCAGAAGCGGGATATGGTGCACCCGAACCTCTATCTGGGCACGGGCAAGTCGGAGGAGCTCAAGGCGGTCAAGGCGGCCACCGGCTTCACCGTGCTGGTGGCCGACGACGAGCTCTCACCGAAGCAGCAGCGCTCCTTGGAGAAACTTCTAGACGTCAAGGTGCTCGACCGCAGTGGGGTGATCCTGGATATTTTCGCCCAGCGGGCCCGCACGCACGAAGGCCGCCTGCAGGTGGAGCTGGCCCAGCTCGAGTACCAGCTGCCCCGGCTGACCCGGTTGTGGACCCACCTGTCCCGCACGGGCGGGGGCATAGGCACCCGGGGCCCGGGCGAGACCCAGCTCGAAACCGACCGCCGGGTCATCCGCCAGCGCATCAAGAAGATGAAGGAGCGGGTGGACGAGGTGCGCCGGCGCCGGGAGACGGCGGCTGCGACCCGTGACCGGCGCCTCCTCCCCGGCGTGGCCATCGTGGGATACACGAACGCGGGCAAGTCGACCCTGCTGAACGCCCTGGTCGGCGACGTGGTCGTACCGGCCGAGGACAAGCTCTTCGCCACTCTCGACCCCACCAGCCGCCGTATCAGTCTGGGTGACGGGCAGGGCGTCATCGTCTCCGATACCGTGGGCTTCATCCACAAGCTGCCGCACCAGCTCATCGACGCTTTCCGGGCCACGCTGGAAGAGGTGGTCCGGGCCGACGTCCTGCTGGAGGTCGTGGATGCGTGCGACCGGCACGCGAGCGAGCACCGGCGGACCGTGCAGGGAGTGCTCGACGAGTTGGGAGCGGGCGGCAAACCCCGGGTGGTGGTTTACAACAAGGTTGACCTGATCAAGGCGGGGGGCGGGCGTTTTGTCCCGCCGCGGGGCGAGCCTCATGCCGTTTCCGTGTCGGCCGCCTTGGGGTGGGGCCTGGAGGGGCTGCGGGACGAGCTTGCCGCCGTTCTCGCGGAGCTGTGGGTGGAGGTGGACGTGTCCTTGCCCTACACCGCCGGGGAGCTTCTTGCGCGGGTGCGGGAGCGGGGCGCAGTGGAATTCGAGTATCGGGACCGGGATGTGCGGGTACACGGTCGAGTGGCCCCGTCTCTGGCAGGCGAGCTTCATGCGGCTACCCGCGCCTGGCGGCGGGCCCTCGCAAAGAGCGCCGGCTCGGCCGAGCCGGCGCTCGACAACGACGACTGAGGAGGATTGCGCCATGGGTGTCGACGACTTGCTGACCACCGGAAAGATCGCCGAGAAGCTGGGAGTGTCGCAGGCCAAGGTGAGCAAGGTGGTGAAAGAGCGGGGCATCGAGCCCGACCAGAAGAAGGGCAACTGTGGCTACTTCGGACCGGATAAGGTCAAGGTCATCGCGGAAGCGCTGAAGGGGAAGTAGCGTGGTCCGCGGGTGGGGCGACCCGCGTCGCGGGTCGCCCCACCCGCCGTCTGCGCCGAAGGCCGCTCCACCGACCGTTCACAGTGTGTGTGCGACCGGCGGCGGATTCGAGTTGCCCTTCCGTCGGATGTAAATTGCGCCGCGA
>JAMDDA010000005.1 GCA_023488925.1 Actinomycetota bacterium | reverse complement strand
TAAGGGGAACAGGCAGTCCGTGGCCCACACGTTCAGCGTGAGCACGTCCTCGATGACGAGGCCGCGGCCGTAGCCCTGGTAGGCCAGCGACGAGTCCACGTAGCGGTCACAGAGCACGATGCGGCCGGCGGCCAGCGCCGGACGGACCACCTCGTGCACCAGCTGGGCCCGCGCGGCGGAGTAGAGCAAGGCCTCGGCCCGCGGCGTCATCCGCCGGTGGGCAGCATCCAGGAGGACGGCCCGCACGGCCTCACCCAGCTCGGTCCCCCCGGGCTCGCGGGTGGTGAGCACGTCGTACCCCCGCTCGCGCAGGGCCTCCGCCAGCAGCGTGATCTGGGTGGACTTGCCGGACCCGTCCAGTCCCTCGAACGTGATGAAAAGCCCAGGGCCGCCCCCGCTCATGCCGGCCAGCACGCTATCGTCGAGGGAGACGTCGGCCGGAGGTGGCACCCAGTCCTTGTCGGGAGAGCCACTACCCAAAGATGGCGTCCCAGATCTTGCGGAACAGAGACACGATGCTCTCCCAGATGCTCTTGGCTTCCTCGTCGGAGATACCGATGCGCGTCTGGAAGTCTTTGAGCTGCTTCTGGATCGTGTTCACGTCCAGGTGGAGGTCTTGGATCTTCACCAGAACCTTCACGAGCTGATCGATCTGCTCGTCGGTAAGGTCGATCTTCAGCTCGGCGGCGATCCGCACCAGCACCTCGCGGATGGACTTCTCGTCGGTCAGGCCCCGGCGGACGATCTCCTCCTTGGCCTGCTTCACCAGCTCGGCCACGCCGCTCTTGTCGCCGACCTCCTCGCCCACCCGGGCGGTGTCCACCAGCTCCTCGGTGGCCACCTTCTTGGCCTCCTCGGGGATCTGCCGGCCGGTGGCCTCCTCGAAGGCTGTGAAGATGCCGGTGAGGGCGGCCGTGCCCGACACCGGGAAGGGGGCGGCGGCGTAGACGTCGGCGTCGGCGACGCCGGCCGTCACCAGGGCGTTGGCGTACGTCTGCTCGGTGACATAGGTGATGTCCTTGGTTTGGACGCGGATACCCGACCCATCATCCTTGATCCGCACATAGACGCTGGAGATGGCGCGGGTGCCGATCTGCTCGGCGGGCACGGCCCCCTGCAGGTACTCCCGTTCCTCGGCGTTGGTCACTTCGAGGACGGTGACCGCATCCCGATCCACAGCGAAGAGGTCGAGCATCTGCTGCCGCTGGGCGGCGGTGAGGTCGGCCCCCAGGGTCACCACTTCCTTGGCGGCGGCCGCGGCCGGGCCGGCGGCCGCCAACAGCAGGGCCACAGCGAGCAGCGCGACCGACACGTGGATCCACGTCTTCTTCATCGCTTTGCACCTCCTGTCTCCGGCGCCCCGACGCGCGTGGTGGATTCCGGGCACCCTGGACTCCGACGGGTGCCGCGCGCCTGCTGTTCCTCAGCCCTCGGCGTCTCCCGTCCGCACCCGGACCCGGGAGCGGGTCGCACCCCCCGTCTTGGCACCCCCCGTCTTGGCACCGCCCGTCTTGCTCCGGGAAGGCCGTCGCGGCGGCGGGCTTGGCGCGGCTCCGTCGCCGTCTCCGGCGGCCCTTGCGGCCGCCTTGGCCGCCTGCTTCTCGCGGTAATCCGCTTTGGTCGGGCAGTCCGGGTCCAGGCAGAGCACCCAGGGGCGCCGCCCGCCCAGGATCTTGATGCGCGGGGTGCCGCACTCCGGGCAGGTCTCGCCGGTAGCGATGATGTCGCCCCGTTGCGGCAGCGGATAGGTCTGCCCGCACTCCGGGTAGCCTTCGCATCCCACGAAACGTTTCTTGGTGGTCTTCGAGCGGATCACCCGGAGCTTGTGGGTTCCACACGTGGGGCAGTCGCCCAGGATGCGGTCATCGGTGATGCCCTCGAAGATCTTGGCGGCCACCCGCTCCCGGTTCTCCTCCAGCGAGGCATAGGCCTCATGCAGCAGGCGGCGGGAGCTCTGCACCACCTCGTCCTTGGTGCGGTCGCGCTCGGCGATGGCGTCCATGTCCGCCTCGAGCTGGGCGGTCATCTCCGGGGACGCGATGCGCGGGGCGTACTCCAATAAAGCCTCGGCCATCTTGATGCCCGTCTCCGTGGGCTCGATGGGGTTGCCGTGGATGTATCCCCGGTCGTACAGGTTCTGGATGATGTTGTGGCGCGTGGCCTTGGTCCCCAAGCCGTGCTTCTCCATGAGCTCGATGAGGGCGCCCTGGCCGTAGCGGGTGGGCGGCTGGGTCTCTTTGCGTTCGATGTGCTTGTCGACCAGCTCCACGGCATCTCCCTCGGCCAGCTTGGGGAGTTCCGTATCCTTCTGGCGGCCGTAAGGGTAGTAGGCGAGCCAACCCGCTTCCACCACACGGGAGCCCCGCAAGAAGAACGGCTCCGCGTCGATGTCGAGGTCGATGCGGTTCGATTCCGACACGGCATCGTCGGCCAACGTGGCCAGGAACCGGCGGACCACGAGCTCGTAGATACGCCATTCCCGGTCGCCCAGCTGCTCTTTGCGAACCGCCTCCGTCGGATAGATGGGCGGATGATCGGTGGTCTTCTTGTTCCCGCGGCTGGGACTCAACTTCTCCCGCCCGAGCAGCTCCCGGGCCTGCGCCCGGAACTCCCCCCCGGCCAGCGTTTCCAGCACCCGGCGCAGGTCGAGAGAGGAAGGGTAAACGGTGTTGTCGGTCCGCGGGTAGCTGATGTACCCGTCCATGTAGAGATCTTCCGCGATGTTCATGGCGGCGCTGGCGCTGAAACCGAGAGCCGTGGCCGCGCTCGTGAAGCTCGTGGTGTTGAACGGGGCCGGTCGCAGAACCTTCTTGACGGCACTCTTGACCGCCGTGACTTGGCCCGGCCCCTGCAGGCGGGCGAAGACGGCCCGCGCCCGCGCCTCGTCGGCAAAGCGCTCCTCCTTGTGTGTGGCGGAGAAGGCCTGCCCATGCCCGATCAGGTCCACGGTTACGACCCAATAGGGCTGGGGCACGAAGGCCCGGCGCTCCTTCTCCCGGGCGACGATCAGGGCAAGGGTGGGGCTTTGCACCCGACCCACGCTCAAGAATTGGTTACCCAGGCGTGAGGTAGCCAGGCTGACGAAGCGGGTGAGCGTCGCCCCCCAGATGAGGTCGATATCCTGGCGGGCTTCCCCGGCCCGGGCGAGGGGCTCGGACAGGTGGTCGAGCTCCGTGAACGCCCGCTGAATCTCTTCCGGGGTGAGGGCGGAGAAACGCGCCCGCCGCACTCCGCGGACCAGGGATTCGTTGACGGAAAGGGCGATCTCTAGAGCCTCGAGGCCGATCAGCTCCCCTTCCCGGTCGTAGTCGGTGGCGATCACCAGAGAGGCGGCCTCCTTGGCCAGCTTGGCGACCGCCCGCACCACGGACTTGGCCGTTTCTCCCTTGACAAGGGGGGCATCGATGAGTGCCTTGGGATCGACCTTGCGCCAGTCGGCGAATTCCGGGGGGAAATCCACCTGCAAGACATGACCCTTGAGGCCGACAGCCACGTTCACCTCGCCGTCGGGGCCTTCAAACCGGTAATAGGGGACCTTGAGGTAGCTCTCCTCGTTCACCCGCCCCCGGGCGAGAATGGATGCGATCTTCGCGGCCGCGTTGTTCTTTTCGGTGATGATCAGTCGCACCTGAGCAGTGCTCCTTGGGTGG
>JAMDDA010000196.1 GCA_023488925.1 Actinomycetota bacterium | reverse complement strand
GTACAGCACGGCCTGGACCGTCTCGGCCTCCATCCGGATGTCGGGGCTGGTGGTGGGGTACACGCTCCCGCCGGTGCCGCCCATGCTGGTGTCGTCGGCGCGGGTTGCGGGGGCCGTGGCGAGAAGCGACCCCATGAGGGCTACGCCGGAGAAGAGAACTACGATGAATGTCCTCCGGGCCGGGACCATGGCACCGCGCATCCACACCCCTACGCTTCACAGCATTTCGAGGAAACTCTCCAGCTGTCCGGCGGCTTTCTCCCGGCCTGCGCCGGGTTGGTCGAGGGCGTCACCATCGAGGGCCAGGAAGGGTATGCCTTCCCGCGACAGTACGTCACGGAGCACGGGCAGGGTGCCGGCGCCGTGGCGGCAACCCCAGTGGTTGAAATGGATCACCCCATCGATGCGCGCGTGGTGGACGAGGGCCGCGACCAGGCGGGCACGCCGGGTGGCGCTGCCCCACAGGGGGTGCTCGATGAGCCTGCGGGCCAATCCCGGAAAGGGATCGGCCGGGTCGAGGAGGTCTACGTGCACCTGGCCCATCTCCTCGAAGACCACGGCGGCGTCGCGCTGGGCGATCAGGTCGAAGAGGGTGGTATCGTGGTGGGGCACGGTGTGCAGCCAGAGCAGCCGCAGGCGGGGCGGCCGACCCCCGTTGCTCCCGGGGAGCAGCAGATCCCGGCGACCGCGTTCACTGAGGAGCTTCTCGAAGCCCTTGGCGCCGGCTTCCGTGCCCCAGACTATCTGGCCCAGGAAGGTGAAGGCAAAGGTCTGCCGGCCGTTCAGGACCAGTTCCCCGTTCAAGCGGCGCGCGACGATTGTGCGCCAGGCGCAGGCGGCCCGGTTGGAATAGGCAATGGCCCTGTCTAGACGCGAGTGGCGGCCGGTGAGGCGGCCGAGTTCCTCGTGCACGGCCCGTAGCTGTGCGGCGACCGCAGCCACGGCGTCATCGTCGGCCGGCCCGTCGTCCGGAGGGAGAGGTACGTGAATCTCGCGGAACGGTACGTCGAGCTGTTGGGCCAGGCCGTCAAGCAGGCACTCCTTGCCCAGACAGAGGGGGGTGGTGCCCAGGCAGATGGAAGGTCGCGGCAGGAGCTTCGCCTCCAGCGACGCCAGCGCGGCCCGGTGGTAGCTGCAGAGATCGCGGGAGAGGGGCAGGCGGTTGACCGCCGCCTCCACGTCACCCTGGAACTCGGTTCCCGTGAGGGTGGCGGCGCCCACCTCGGGGATCAGGGGCGTGAGGCCGTACGACGCCAGGATCTCGGGCGGGAACAGATACGAGACCCAAGGCACGAAGGCACCCGGCTCGAACAGTTCCAAGGAGGCCTTGAGGGCGGCATGCTCCAGGTAGCGGCGGGCAGTGCCCGCCTGGAAGGCAGCCAGACGGGCGCGAGCGGCCACGGCCCGGCGGGCCATGCCGGCGGCGAGGCTATCGTCCGTTAAGTTTGCCATGGGCCGGTCTCGGCTTCTGCACTGCGCACGTGTTTGCGGGCGGCCGCTCCGCGGCCGTTATCGTCGAAAAAGTCGCCGTCCGCGTTGGGGTCGTCCGGGTCGCCCTCGGGGTCGCCGTCCCGGTCGCCGTCCGAGTGGGCCTCGGGGTCGCCGAGGTCCGGGTCGCCCTCGGGGTCGCCCAGGTCCGGGTCGAGCAGGTCCGGGTCGAGCAGGTCGGGGTCGAGCAGCAGAGTCTCGAGGAACGCCTCGATGCGCACCCGCAGGGGTCCGGCCGGCTCGAACGGGTAGGTGACCTCGACCTCCAGGAAAGGCAGGCCCCGCTCCTTCGCCAGGAGCGCCACGGTCAGGGCGTCGTAGGCGCCCGGGTCGCAGAAAGGCAGCCGGGCGTAAAGGACTGCGCGGGCGGCGGTCTCGTCGAGGCGACGGTGGAGGTGGGCTCGGCCGGGAGGCTACCGCGTACGTGGACAGCTGGTGTCTTCGAGGATGATCTTGGCGGCTCGATAGGCGGCAGCCGGGAGATCGATCCGTGCGCCGGGGAGCGGAGCGAGCGCGGCCGCGCTCGGGTCCTGGGATACGGCGACCGCCGGGGGGCCCGAAGATTCCGGGGGGCCGTCGCCGGCAGGCGGCCGGTGGTTGAAGGCGGCCAGGGCGGCGGCCCGGTCGGGGCCGGTGCACGATTCCACGCCCGATACCGGCAGACCCAAGCTCTCCACAAGCCGAACCAGACCGTCGTCGCTCAAGGGTCCGGCGACGATGAAGGCGCCGCCCTTGGGTCGGGGGGTGGGATGGATGAATGTAGCGCTGCCCTCCGGTACCTGGCCGCTCGAGCCGGAGTTGCCCAAGGCATTCAGGCGGAGGAAGAGAGCCTCCAAATCGTGGGCAAGGGCGTCCCGGGCGACGGGGTCGGTCGTCCGGGGTATGTGCACGCTGGAGACCTGTCCGGGCAGTCGCGCCGCGAGGGCGTCGCCCGCGCGGCGCATGGCGTCGCACCCGGTGGGGACGACGAGGTGGTCGGAGCGGCCCAAGTGGTCTACTGCCGAGGCAAGCAGGGCCGTTACGTACGGGCAGGTCATGGGGTGGGCGGCAATGGCCCCGGGACTGGGCGGTGAAGAGGGCGCCGCCGGGGCGAGCCGCCGTGGAGTGACCCCCGCCAAAGCCAGGAAGCCCGGTGGAACGAGCGCGCAGGTGTAGTAGCAGATTGCCAATGCTCTCTCATCTCCGGTCGCGGGTGCCGGTTGTCGTGAGATCCGTCGCCTGTGTGGGGCCGTCGGGTCGCGCGAACGGATACGCTAAAGGGTAATTCGCGCCGCGTGGGGATGCAAGTGTGCTGCGGCGCGCCCGGCGGGCGCGGAGCCGAGCGACTATGCCCCGCCGGCCCGGGGTATCTGCAGAGGCAAAACGTTCATCCACGCGGGGAGTCCGATCATGAGCGAGCACGAGCAGTCGACCACGGGGAGCGGGGTCTCTTCCTCCGCGGGCAAGCAGGAGTGGCTGGACCAGGTTTATGCCCGCGAGTCGGTCCGCGACGCTCTCTTCACCACGGTCTCCTCTGCCCCGGTCGAGCCTCTCTACGACCCCGGCGACACCGCCGATCTCGACTACGCCCGCGATCTGGGCTACCCGGGCGAGTATCCCTACACCCGGGGAATCCATCCGACCATGTATCGGGGGAAGCTCTGGACCATGCGGCAGTTCGCCGGATTCGGCACGGCCGAGCAGACCAACGCCCGCTTCCGCTTCCTGCTCGAGCAGGGCGAGACGGGGCTCTCCCTGGCCCTCGATCTTCCTACCCTGTACGGCCGGGACTCCGATGATCCGCGCAGCGAGGGTGAGGTGGGCCGTGCCGGCGTGGCCGTCGACTCCGTCCTCGACATGGAGCGGCTCTTCGCGGGGATTCCCTTGGATCGGGTAACCACCTCCATGACCACCAATGCTCCGGCGGCCGTGCTCTTGGCCTTCTACCTGGTGGTTGCGGAGCGCCAGGGGGTGCCCTGGGAGGCGGTGGGCGGGACCATCCAGAACGATATCCTCAAGGAATACATCGCCCAGAAGTCTTGGATCTTCCCGCCCCGGCCGTCACTGCGGCTCATCACCGACATCTTCGCCTTCTGCAGTGAGCACGTGCCCCGCTGGAACACCATCTCCATCTCGGGCTATCACATCCGCGAAGCGGGAGCCACCGCCGTACAGGAAGGCGAAGATGT
>JAMDDA010000157.1 GCA_023488925.1 Actinomycetota bacterium | reverse complement strand
CGGCGCCGACGGGCCGTCGTGCCCGCCCTCGCCGTCCTGCGGCGGCGCGCCGCCGCTCGCTGCTGCTGGATTCAAGGCTTGTCCGGTCATGAGTGGTGGGACCCGGCCCGCCGGTTCCATACCCGCGTGTTCCGCGGCCGGCTCTTATCTTAACCCACGGGGCTTAACCCACGGGGCGCCCGGTCCTTATCTTAACCCACGGGGCGCCCGCCCGGAGGCCGCCACCAGGGCAGACAGGAGACGCCGCCGGGAAACGGCGGCGGCCACCTACTCCCGCCAGCGGAAAACGCGCAAAGAGAGGAGCGCGAAGACCAGAGCCACCCCGCTCAGAAACACCATGTCGGTCCACACCTCGGCGAGACCCCGCCCCCGAATCATCACGTCCCGCAATCCGTCCGCCAGGTATTTCACCGGCATGAGCTTCACCACCGGCTGAATCCAGGAAGGCGCGCCGTCAACCGGGAAGAAGATGCCGCCCAGGAACATCATGGGCATGGTCACCACGTTCGCCACGGCGCTGGTGGCTTCCACGGTCCGGGTGAACGAAGAGATGAAGAAGCCCAGGAAAACGAAGGAGAGCGTTCCCACGATCAGCATCAGCAGCAGCACCGGAAGATTGCGGCCCACGTGCACCCCGAAAACCAGCCGGCCCACTCCCAAGAGCACCACGGCCTGCATGAGGCTGATCACGAGCTGGGTCACGACCCGGGCAGCCATGAAAACCCCCACGGGCAAGGGCGTCACCTGCACCCGCCGCAGAATACCCTGCTCCCGGAAGAACACGACCGTGGTGGCGATACCGATCACACCCGAGGTGAGCAGAGCCATCGCCAGAATCCCCGGGATCAGGAAGTCGCGGTAGCTCAAGCTCTCCTTCTGCACGTTGCGGAACTCGGTGCGGACGAGCTCGGGAGTGCGCAAGAGCTGCTTCTGGAAACCCTCCACCACCGCGGCCACCGTTCCCGTGGCCACCTGCGAGGCGAACACCGAGCTCGGGTCGTACGCCACCTCTACGGTCACCGGCGGAGCCGGCGGAGGCCCGCCGGGAACACCCAGCTTCTCCCCAAACCCGGCAGGGATGATCACTACGGCCGCCACATCCCCGTTCTTCAGCCGCTTCATGAGCTCGGCCTCGTCGCCCTGCTCCACCTTCAGCCGACCCGTGGCGTTCAAAGCCCGCACCAATCCCTGGGACAGGAGGGAGCCGTCCTTGTCGGCGAGCCCCAGCGAAGCTTCGCCCCCACCCTCGTCGCCGAACACCACCCCCAACAGGAACATGAAGACCAGGGGGAAAGCCAGGCTCCAGAAGAGCGCCTGCCGGTTGCGCAGCAACATGAGCAGATTGGCCCGCAGCAGAGCGAGGAAGCGGCGCACGGCGGACTCCTAGTCCCGCAGTCCGCGCCCGGTGAGGGCGAGGAACACGTCCTCGAGGTTTGCGCCGGTCACCGTGAGGTCGGCGATGTGGACGCCGAGCTCACGCGCCCGCCCCACCAACCGAAAGAGGGTGCCTTCCACGTCGTCGGTAGTGAGAGTGTAGTGCTCGCCCCCGTCGGTGAGGGTCCCGTTTACGGCGGAAGCACCCGCGTCCCGCACCACGCGACTCACCGTCTTGATCCCTTCCAGGGAACCCGCGGGGAAGGCGGGAGTGGAGGTGAAGCGGATGGCGCTGCCGGCGCCGAGAGAGCGGATGAGTTCCTGCGGCGCCCCGAGCGCGATGATGCGCCCCCGGTCCATGATCGCGACCCGGTCGCAGAGCACCTGGGCCTCGTCCATGTAGTGCGTGGTGAGGATCACGGTCATCCCCGAACGGTGGATCTCGCGGATCACATCCCACAAACGCCGGCGGGCCTGGGGATCCAGGCCGGTAGTGGGCTCGTCGAGGAAAACCATTCGCGGCCGGTTGACAAGGGCGAGCGCGATGGAGAGGCGCTGTTGCTGTCCGCCGGAAAGCTGGTTCACCCGCGCGCCCTGCTTCTCCCGCAGGCCGACCTTGTCGAGGAGCGTGTCCAATTCGGCGCGACGCGGGTAGAGGTCGTAGAACGAGGCGAAGAGAGCGAGCATTTCCCGAACGGTGAGGTGGTCGAAGAGCGCGGTGGATTGGAGCTGCACCCCTACCAACGGCTTGACCTTCCGGGGGTCCGGCCACGAAGGCACGCCCTCCACCCGGACCTCGCCCCCGTCCGGGCGGCGGAGCCCCTCGATCATCTCCAGGGTCGTGGTCTTGCCGGCGCCGTTGGGACCCAGAATGCCGAAGACCTCACCGCGCCGCACGGTGAAAGAAACGCAGTCGACCGCCTTCACGTCTTTGTAAGTCTTGCGCAGGTCACGCACGACCAGGGCCGCGGCGGCGGGCGCGGGTTCACCGGCGGGTGCGGGCGCGGCCGCGGGGACAACCGCGGGGGCAACCGCGGGGGCACCGGCAGAGGCGGCGGCGGGTTCGCCGGCGGGCGCGACCGTGGGCTCACCGGCAGAGGCGGGCGCGGGCGTGGCGGCGGGCGTGGCCGCGGGTATGGGTTCGTTGGGTTCGCCGGCGACCGGCGCAGCGTTGGAGACGGAGGCCGTCATTCGCCGGGATCGCCGGGACCGGCCTCGGTGGAGCCGACACCCCCGGAGTCGTTCTGCTGCAGTACGCGCAGGATCTCCTGGAGCTCGACCACCCGTGTGCTCAACGCCGAAAGCTCGTTCGCCAGCCGCTCACTGGCCTGGCCCACCTTTGCTCCAGCCTCCTCCCCCACCACATCCTCCTGAATGAGCTCTTCGATCTCGTCCAGGTAGAAGAAGGCCTCGTCTAGCTTGAGCTTCACTTTGTCAAGATTGGCGATGATGCGTTCCACGGCGTCCTCCCCGAGCGGCCCTGCTTCGAGCATTCCCTCGCTGCGCCCTCCCTTTTTACCACAACCCGACTCGACCGCGGAGCGGACCGAGTGACGGAAGTCTTATAATGGGCGGCATCGGCGTCGGCCTCCCCGGAGACCCTGCAGGGCCGGGACACACACAGGGGGAAAGCATGGCACCATCGGCACAGGCCAACCGGGGAGCGAGCGGCGCATCCGGGCCCTCCCGCAACCCCATGTCACCAAAGACCCGCCGGCTGATGTGGATGGCCGTGGGGCTGGCTCCGTTGATCGTCTACCCTGCGATCGCCTGGTGGCTGGTGGCCTCGGGCGAAGAACCCGCCATGACCCCGTGGTCGCCGGCCACGTGGTTCGCACTGGTCCTTGCGGCCGGCCAACTCCTGTTCGTACTCCGGCGACGCGGCACTGTCGCCGTCGACGACGCCGCCTTCATCCTGGGGCTGGCCATGACCGAGGCCATCGCCATCGAGGGATTCATCCTTTACATGTTGTTCGGAACCGAGGTCGGTTTCGCAGCCATGCTGGCGCTGGCCCTGGTGGGCGCGCTCTTGACGCGGCCCACCTGAGCCGGTGGTCGTTCGGCGTATACGTACCGGCCTGACCGGCCTCGCCGGGAACCTCGGACCAAGGAGGGCGTAGCAGTGAGCGAACCTGACGGCGTGACGAGAACCATCGCGATTCCGGTCACCGAAGAGGCCGCGGTGACGGGCATCCTGACCCGACCCGAGATCTGCCGGCCGGGTGTCACTCCCGGATTGCTCCTGGCCCACGGCGCAAACAACGACCTTTCCCACCCCTTGCTCGCCGCGGTAGCCGCCCGC
>JAMDDA010000083.1 GCA_023488925.1 Actinomycetota bacterium | reverse complement strand
CCACCACGCTCTACTCCGCTCTCGAAGAGCCCCACGCGGCCGGCGAACCCTGTCCCGAAGCAACGGCGGCAACCCACGGGGCGGCCCACCGCCACTTCCCGCTCTCCGTAGAAGTCCCGCTCCGCCGGCGACATGGCGGCCGGGGTGAGGGTCTCGATCCTCCGGCAGTGGGGGCACAGGCGGCGGGCCAGGCGCTGGGCCACCACGCACAGCAGGGAGGAGCCGATGAGATACGGGGGCACCCCCATCTCCACCAGACGGGTGATGGTAGACGCTGCGTCGTTGGTGTGCAGGGTCGACAGAACCAGGTGCCCGGTCAGCGAGGCTTCCGTGGCTATCGTGGCCGTCTCCAGGTCGCGTATCTCGCCGATCATGATGATGTCGGGGTCGCTGCGTACCAGAGAGCGCAGGCAGCGGGCGAACGTGAGGCCGATACTCGCTTTTACCTGGCTTTGGAGGACGCCCGGCATCTTGCGCTCCACCGGGTCCTCGACGGTGTAGATCTTGACGCTGGGTCGATTGAGCTCCTCGAGAGCGGAGTAGAGCGTGGTGGACTTGCCCGACCCGGTGGGGCCGGTGATGAGAATCTGGCCGTGGGGTCTCTCGAGAGCTCGCCGGAAGATCACCAGCTCGTTCTCTTCCATGCCGAGCTCCTCCAGCGAGATCTCGAACATGGACTCGTCCAGGAGGCGGATGGTGACGTTCTCCCCGTAGACCGTGGGGATGGTCGCGATGCGCAGGTCCACCGTCTGGTCGGGAGAGCGGTACGTGGCGCGGCCGTCCTGGGGCAGGCGTTTCTCGGCGATGTCCATGTCGCCCATGATCTTGATGCGCGAGATCACGCCACCCTTCAGATCGTTGGGGATCTCGGTCAGGTTGTGGAGCACGCCGTCGACCCGGATGCGCACCGCCATATGGTACAGCTGGGGCTCGAAGTGGATGTCGGAGGCCCGGCGCTTGAGGCCGGTGTCGATAATGTCGTTCACCAAGGCGACGACCGACATATCTTCCGCCTCCCGCCTGTCCTCGGCGATCTTCTTGGGGGAGAGCTCCTCCAACTCTGCGTCGGGCGCCGCGCCCAGGGAGCCCCCCTTGCCGGTGAAGATGTATTCCACGACGTCGTGGAAGGCGCTCGCAGTGGCGACGACGGGCACCACATCGCGTCCGGTGATCACCCGGACGTCGTCGAGCGTGACCACATCCAGAGGGTTGACCATGGCGAGAACCAGGGCCTCGCGGTCGAAATCCACGGGCAATACCTGGCGGGTGCGGATGAACTTCTCGGTGAGCAGGGCGACCGCGCGCGGATTGGGCAGGAGCTCGCCCAGAGGGATGATGGGCAGCCTCTTCTGGGAAGCGAGGGCTTCGGCCAGCTGATCGTCGGTGATGTAGCCGAGCTTGATAAGCGCTTCTCCCAGCTTGGCTCCGGTCTCCTGCTGGTAGCTCAGAGCCCGCTGGAGCTGGTCCGGGGTGACATAGCGTTTCTCCACCAGGATATCGCCCAGGCGGCGCGACCCGTTGCCGGTGCGGCGTGGCGTCATCTGCTGTGGCCTTCCGTCATAGGGGGTAGGGGTATTGTCGGCTTGAATCTGGTATAGTCTATCGGCAGAGCGTCGTCTTTGCATGACCTTGGAGGAGGATCGCGATGCTCCCCTTTTGGGACTGGACAATTGTTCTGCTCATCCCGGCTTTCCTGCTGAGCCTTTTCGCGCAGATCCGGGTCAGCTCCACCTTCAACCGTTACGCGCAGGTACGTTCCGGGCGCGGTCTGACCGGGGCCCAGGGCGCCCGGCTGCTGCTCGATGGGGCGGGCCTTGGTTTCGTCACCATCGAATCCGTACCCGGGCGCCTCTCCGACCATTACGATCCCCGCAGCAAGACCCTGCGGCTGAGCCAGGACGTGGCCCAATCCGACTCCCTGGCCGCCCTGGGTGTGGCCGCCCACGAAGCCGGTCACGCCATCCAAGACGCCGAGGGCTACGCGGCCATGCGCCTGCGGTCCAGCCTGGTGCCGGCGGCCAATGTGGGGAGCAACCTGGGTTTCATCCTGTTCTTTGTCGGGCTGATTCTCGGCCGCAGCCCTGTTCTCATGAACCTGGGTATTGTCCTGTTCTCGGCGGCCGTGCTCTTCACCGTCGTGACCCTGCCCGTGGAGATCAACGCCTCTCGGCGGGCGCTGAGCCTGTTGAGTTCCCGGGGCATCCTGGTCTCTTCGGAGGTCGACGGCGCCCGCAAGGTTCTGTCGGCCGCCGCGCTCACCTACGTGGCCGCCGCCCTCATGGCCATCCTCAACCTGGTGCGGCTCATCCTGATCAGCCGGGACCGCTAGAAGGCCGCGGAAGACAGCAGGGGTGTGGCCGCCCTCGCGCCGTGAGGGCGGCCACGGCAAGGGCTCTGCGCAACGCCCGGGCGCCGGCGGGGCCCTTCGTGGGGCGGAACCCCTACAGGAACCGGTTGACGACCTCGATGACCTGCGAGATGCGGAACGGTTTGGTCACGTACGCATCCACGCCGGCCTGGCGCCCCTTCTCCTCGTCGCCGCGCATGGCCTTGGCGGTCAGTGCGAGCACCGGGATGTCGGCGGTCTCGGGGTCGGCTTTCAGGGCGGCGGTGGCCTCGTAGCCGTTCATCTCGGGCATCATGAGGTCCATCACCACGAGCTGAGGCGCGTGGGATCGTGTCAGCTCCACGGCTTGGCGGCCGTTGGTGGCTCGTAACACGTCGTGCCCCATGGCCTCCAGGGACATCGAGACGATGTTGAGGATGTCCGGGTCGTCGTCCGCTACGACGATGCGCGCCACAGTTCCCCTCCTAACCCAGCTTGCCTACGGCGAGATGGTCCGGCAGTCCGCCGGCCTGCGGGATCGTGAAGATGAAGCTCGACCCTTTCCCGAGCTGCGATTGTACCTTGATGGTGCCGCCGTGCAGCTCCACGAGGTTCTTGGTGATGGCCAGCCCCAGGCCGGTGCCTCCCTGATTGCGCGTGGAGGAGCTGTCGATCTGGGTGAAGCGCTCGAAGACGCGGGGGATGTCGGCGGTAGCGATGCCGATGCCGGTGTCGGTCACGCGGATCTCGACGAAGCCGTCCGGGGTGGCTCGAGCTTCGATGCCCACCTTGCCCAGCTCGTGGGTGTACTTGATCGCATTGGTGAGCAGGTTGAGCAGGATCTGGCCGAGCTTCGCCGCGTCGGCGTTCAAGGGGGGCAGATTGGTGGGCAGGAACGTCGACACCTGGATATTCTTGGCCTTGGCGCGCGGTTTCACCACCGAGAGGACCGATATCAGCACCGACCGGAGTTCCACCGGCTCCAGATTGAGCTCCAGCTTGCCGGCCTCGATCTTGGTGAGGTCGAGGATGTCGTTGATGAGGTTGAGCAGGGTCTCGCTGCTGTTCAGGATGCTGCGCAGGAAGCCCTTCTGCTTTTCGCTCATCTCGCCGGTCATGCCCGACAGGAGCATGTCGCTGTAACCGATGATGGACGTGAGCGGTGTCCGCAGCTCGTGGCTCATGGTGGCCAAGAAGTCGCTCTTCAGCTGGTCGAGGTGCAGCAACTCCTCGTTCGCGTTCTTGAGCTCCTGAGTGAAGAGGACGTTCTTGATGGCGATGGCCAGCTGGGTCGTGATGTTGCCCAGCAGGGAGAGGTCTCCCTTGTGGAAACGGTGTCCCGTGCGGGTGAAGAGGTAGAGGTTGCCCAGGTACTCGTCGCCCAGGCGCATGGGGGCCACGAGGAAATCCCCGAAACCCTCCTTCTCGAGAGCCCGCAGGGTACGCCCGTGGCGGCCATCCTCGGTGTCACCGGCGACCAACACTTCCGCTACCTCGTCGATCCGCCGGGGCAACTCGGCGGCGAAGAGCGTCCGGGTGGTCTGCTCTTCGATGTTCAAGCGGGCAATGACTCGGCCTTCGGCGCCCTCCTTGCCGAAGAGAAGAATGAGGCCGCTGTCGGCCTCCATGAAGTTGGCCACCCGGGCCAGAGCGCGGGGCAGCAGGACCTCCAGGTCCTGGATACGCCCCAGGATGCGGCCCACCTCGTCGAGGATGGTGAGCCGGCGGTTGGCCGTCTGCACTTTCTGCAGCTCGTGCTCCAGCGAGTTCTTGGCTTCGAGGAGCTGAGCGTTCGTCTGGAGGAGGGCATTCGAGAGCATGCCCGAGAGCAGGGCGATGAGCAGGAAGGCGCTCACCCGCACCATGACCGCGTCCAGCCCCTCCACAGCCGAGATCCCCTGTCCGGCCAGCAGATTGCGGGGTTGCCAGCCACCCGCTTCGGCGACCGCCAGGCCCAAGTAGAGGGCGGCCGACAACCCGGCGGTGAGGTAGCTCGCCCGGGCGCCCAGCAGCAGGCTGGCGGCGATGATGGGCCAGAGATAGAAGACCGACACCGCGCTCTGGGCTCCCGCGGTGTTGTAGACGAGGTAGCTGATGTAGACGGAGTCCACGAGAACCATGGCCCACGAGACGGTTTCCGGGCTGCCCTTGGAAGCCAGGTAGAAGAAGGGGATGTTGCTCAGGGCCACCAGCACGATGGGCAGGGCGACCCACCAGCCGAAGACGGCGTCCGCTTGGTAGCGCGCGTACAGAACAGCGGCCAGGGCGAGGGAGCCGCTGAGGATGCTGCGGGCGATGAGGAGGTCGTCCAGGCGCCAGTAGGCGCGCCGAATCCTGTCGAGTACGGTCACCACACCCTTCCTATTCGGCAAACCGGGGCCGGTGGTGTAGGATTTCGGCCGATCGACGAGGAGAGAGCCGCATTGTCCACACCGCGCGTTCTGCTTGCGCCCACGCACCGCACCGGCCTGGCGGCGGCCTTGGCCGCCGGCATCGCCGAGGTCATCGGGAGGCAGGGACGTCAGGTCAGGTTCCATCATCTTGGCGTGTTACCTCCCGCCTCCGCCTGGGACCGCTGGGAGGGGGCCTCTTTCCTCGATCCCTCCCTCTACGGAGACGGCACCCTGCAGGAGCTCTACGAGAGTACCACCAGGGGCGCTCAGCTCTCGCTTCTCGCTTCGAGCCTCGGCCTTCTCGACGCGAACGGCACCGGTTCCTGGACGGCCGCCGCCGTAGCCCGCCGGCTCGACTGTCCGGTCGTGCTCGTACTCGACTGCCGCGGTTGGCGGGAAGGGCTCGCCGCGCTCGTCGCTGGGTTCAACGAACGACTCGGCGATCTGAATCTGGCCGGGCTCATCCTCGCCGGCGTAGAGAGCCAAGGACACCGCGAGGTTCTGCGCCGCGCCCTCTCCGGGATCCGGGCTCCCGTGGTGGGTTGCCTGTATGCGGGCGACGGTCCGGGCTGGGACAGTCCGGCTCCCGGTCCCTGGGGTCTTCCTCTGGCTCCGGAGATGCTCGAAGCGGTGCATCGGCAGGTGGACACCGCCGGGCTCGAGGACCTCGCGGGGCAGCGCGGGTTCCTGGCCGGGGCCGCCCGCGGTATGGAGCGAGGCGGAGACGGCCCTCTGGTGCTGGTCGCCGGCGGCCGGGGTTTCAGCCCCTGGAGCCGGGACTCCATCGAAGTACTGCGCGCGGCGGGGGCCCAGGTCCGGCGTTTGGATCTGCTCGAGGACGAGCATCTGCCCGAGGAAACCGCGGGCCTGGTTCTGGCCGGCCACCTTTGGATCGACACCCTGTCCCAGCTGGCCGAGAACTACAGCCTCATGCGGGAGCTCCGGGTGCGCATCGCCGACGGGTTACCCACGCTCGCGCTGGGCGGCGGCATGCTCTACCTCCTGCGCCGCCTGCAGGATCCCTTGGGCCGCTCTTTCGCCTTCGCCGGGGTGCTCCCGGCCGAGGGCGAGCTGCTCGGAGACCTGGAGGAGCCCGCTTACCTGCAGGTGCGGGCCGAGCGTGACTCGCTCCTCCTGGCTGCGGGCGAGACCGTCACCGGCTGGGTGACCGCCGACGCGGAGATCATCGCGGCGCCCGTGTCGCGGAGCTTTCCTCTGAGCGTGCAGGCCCTCGGGTGGCCCGGGCCGCAGCTGGAGGGAGCGGCCACCCCTTCACTGCTGTGCTCCCGGGTGCTGCTGCACCTGGGTTCGAGGCCGTTGCTGGCCACCCGCTTCCTGGCCGCGTGCGCGACCTACGCGAGGGATTCCAGGTAGATGGTGTGCTCGATGAGGGCGATCTCCTTGATGCGCGCCCGCAGGCGGATCTCATCGCCGAAGAGGTCGGTCAGTACGAGGGTGTCGCCGTCGCTGGCGATACGCACCACGTTCTCCATGATCTTCTCCCGGCCCTGCTCGGCCACGAGATACGCGTGGGCTTCACACATGGGTGCTTCTCCCGATTCAGGCGGGCGTCGTCTCCAGCCAAGGGGCAAGCTCTTCCGCCAGCCGCTTCTTGGGTACCGCCCCTATGAGCTTCTTCTGCAGGGTCCCGCCCTTGAACAGCAGCAGGGTCGGTATGGAGAGGATGTCGTACCGTGAAGCCAGCTGCTGATTCTCGTCTACGTTCAGCCTGGCCACCGTGAGCAGGGCTCCATGCTCCTCGGCGAACTCCTCGAGGATCGGCCCCATGGTCCGGCAGGGCCCGCACCAGGGAGCCCAGAAGTCGACCAGAACCGGCCGTTTGGATTCCAGGACCTCGGTATTGAAGTTGGCTTCGGTGAGCTCGATGAGTGGCTGGCCCATAGAGTCCGGTCCTCCCCTGTGGGTGTCGCTCGGCAGCAGGCCGAGATCGGCGGCGGAATCTTACTATAGCACGCACAGGATGGCTGACTCGGGGCAGCGGGTGGGTGGCCCGCCGGCGCGGGTTTGGGCAACCGCCTCCGAGTGCGGTACCTTATACCACCCGGAGCATTGTCCGCGATTTCTCAGTGCAAGGAGGGGCCATGGGCGCGAACACGCCGGACCCGGTGATCAGGCAATACCGCGAGCAGATCTCCGACAACGACCTCAAGATCGTCGAGGCGCTCAACAAGCGCATCAAGCTCGTGGGGAAGCTGAAGGAGTACAAGGAGAGCAAGGGTATCGAGTTCGTGGACCCGGAGCAGGAGGACTGGCTTTTCACATATCTCTCCCGTTCCAACCGCGGACCGCTGAGCAACGACGGATTGCGCGAGATCTTCACAGTCGTTCTCGATGTCGTCAAGCGGGAGATCGCTGCCCAACGGCAGGCCGCCGCACGTTAGGCCGCTCCACCGCGCAGCAGACGGCTCCGCAGCCCGGTAAACGGCTCCACCGCCCGGTACCGCTCCTTCCGGTGCAGACAGCAGGGGCGCGGGGCGGAGGGGCCTGCCCGCGCCTACGGCTTCAGAAGTCCTCGGGGGAAACCTGGTCGAGGAATTCCCGGAACTCGGCCACGATCTCCTCCGGGTCTTCGACCTCCTGCTCGAACTCGATGCCGTTGCTGTCAAGAAGGTCTCGCGCGGCGAAGATCGGGGCATCGGTCCGGACCGCCAGAGCGATCGCATCGGAAGGCCGGGAGTCGATGTCGATCTGCTCTCCGTGGGCCGAGAGGCGCAACACGGCGTAAAACGTGTTGTCCTTGAGCTCGGTCACCAACACGCGCTCCAAGCGGGCGGCCAGCGAGCCGAGAACGTTCGTGAACAGATCATGGGTCATGGGTCGCGGGAGGTCGGCGTCCTGCAGCTTCATCAGGATGGCGGCCGCCTCGGGGTGGCCGATCCAGATAGGGAGGAATCGGTTGGTCTGCTCGGCCTTGAGCAGCACGATCGGTTGCTTGCTCACGACGTCGAAGCTGACGCCGTAGACCACCATCTTTTCGAAGCCTTCCATCGCCCACCTGCCGCTCGAGAGAGGCTTTCGTGTGTAGAGATTACCCCATCAGACGGGCTGTGGCCACCCCCTTCGTGCACGTATCGGTCCGGCTTGACATGCCCCGGAATGCCTGTAAACTTACTCGGCCGCGGGGGCCTGTAGCTCAGTTGGTTAGAGCGCATCCCTGATAAGGATGAGGTCCGTGGTTCGACTCCACGCAGGCCCACCATACATTCTTCATAGTCCGAACCTGCGGCCCCGCGATCTGCCGGGCCGAAGCCACTCTTGGATGCCGGCTGTGGTGCTGGGCGGGGGCGTGGCTCTCGGATCCACTGCCGTGACTCCGGGGGGACACGCACCCCCCGGGCGGAGGCTCGACACCGGCACGCGTGCCTCGTCGCTACGTGCCCGCGATATGGAATTCGCGTGTGTGCGAGGCCGGAAACTCGCTGCGTGCGGCCAGCAGCGTTTTCTCCGCGTCGTCGGCCACGTCCAGGAACGCCGCCACGATCCGGGGGTCGAACTGCGCCCCGGCGCAGGCGACTATCTCCCCGATGGCCTTTTCGAGGGTGAGTCCTTTGCGGTACGGACGATTCGAGGTCATGGCGTCGAAGGAGTCGGCCACGGAGAGAATCCGGGCGCTCAAGGGGATGTCGGAGCCGGCGAGGCCCTGGGGGTAGCCCGAGCCGTCCCAGCGTTCGTGGTGATGGCGCACAGCTTCGACCACCGGCCAGGGGAAGACGATCTTCTCGAGGATCTGGGCCCCGACCACCGGGTGGGTCTCGACCACCTGCCGTTCGATGGGCGTCAGGTGTGCCGGCTTGGTGAGCACGGCGTCGCGTACGCCGATCTTGCCGATGTCGTGCAGATAGGCCGCGGTTTCGAGGCCGCGCATCTCTTGTGCGCTCAGGCCCAGGTGCCGTCCGATGAGGGCGGCGTATCGGGCTACCATCTCCGAGTGACCGAAGGTGTAGCGGTCCTTGGCGTCGATGGTGCTGGCCAGCGCCCGGATGAGGCCGGAGTAGAGGAGGTTGATCTCCTGGTGGTGCCGAGCCTTGTCGATGGCCATGGCCGTGTGGTTGGCCAGGGTTCCGGCGAAAGTGAGCGTGTGCCGGTCGAAGCGGCGCTCCGGGGTGAGCAGGTTCAAGTTGAGCACCCCGAGCACGCCTTCGCGGGTCTCGATCGGGACGCTCACGCTGGAAGTGATCTGCGGGCGGCTGCTGAACCGGCTTTCGGGCCGGCCCTCGAGGTCGTCGGGCAGCAGGAGCGGCCGTCGGTGGAGCGCCACCCAGCCGGCCGGGCCGTCGCCCAGGGCTACCGACTCGTCCACGATGTCGAAAGCGGAACGCCCGCGGGCCACCCGGACCACCAGACGCTCTTTCGTGTGGTCCAGAAGCATGATGGAGCCGCCGTCGGCGTCGAGGACCTTGACCGCGCTCTCCATGATAGTGGCCAGCACGTCATCCAGGTCGAGGGAGCTGTTCGCCGCGAGGCTCACCTGGTGCAGCAAGGCCAACTCCTGCAGCTGTCCCGCCAGATGTTGGGTCATGGTGGCCATGGAGGTGGAGAGTCTGCCCACCTCGTCCCGGCCGGCGATTTCGATCGTGCGGGAGAGGTTGCCGGCGGCGATGTCCTGGCTCACCTCCGCCAGATGGGCGATGGGCTTGGTGATGGAGCGGCTGACCAGCACCTCTACCCCGGTGATCAGCATGAACAGGAGGGCGCCCGCGCCGTAACACGACGTTGCGGGCGTTCTTGCGCGCGGCTTCGACTCCGCTAAGCGGCAGAAGCACGGTGTAGGTTCCCACTCGGGTGTCGGCGAGGACGAAGGGGGTGTGCAACAGCAAGTAAGGGGCCCCCCTCATGTCGGTGCGTGCGAGCCGAGACGTCTCGGGCGCGGCCTCTCCGGGAGTGATCCCGTAACGGGCATGGCAGGTGTTGCAGGAGGCCTGCCGGTCCTGGCCCTCCGACGTCCCGATGACCTGGCTGCCGAGCGACAGGGCCACCGACATGTCCGCGCCGGCGGCCTGGCGCAGCTGACCCAAGAGCTCGGTGGCGAGGAGCCGGCCGCCGCGTACGGTCACCACCTTCGGCGGGTCGCCCACCCGGACGACGCGGGTGGACTGGAGGGCCCAACCAGCAGGTGTCTCCACGAAGGCGAGACCCTCGGCGGGGCGCCCGGAGTCGTCCGGTGCGGCGCCCGTGCCGACCGAGACGCTGCGCCCGTCGGGCAAGGTCACCGAGGCAAAATCGAGCTTGCCCCACTGGCGGGCGGATGACAGGGCTTGAAGCAGCAGTTCGGGGGATTCGTCCGCCAGCAGTCGAGACTCGTCGGCCACGTGCGCCACCGCGGCCAACGTGTCTTTCTCCCAGGTCCGGATGATGAGCTCGACGGCGCGGCGATTGTCCTCGAGCTTGCCTTCGGCGGACTTCTCGATCTGCTGCCCGATCCAGCGGCTGGTCACCGGAGCCGTGACGGCGACGGCCACCAGCACCACCGCGAACAGCGGCAGGATGATCTTGTCCGAGATCCTGAGATCCCGTAGCCTCAATCGCAGGCGGGTCACTCTCCGGCTTTCCCTCGCCCCAGTCTCTCGCCCCAGTCAGGGCCGGCCCTCGCGGCTTTCGGACAGCCGGAGAGGCCGCTTGCCTCCCTCTCTCGTCACCGGAGTGCGCTCTCGGCGCGCAGCCTGCACCGCCGGTGCCCCGTTTATCGGTAGAGTGTAGGAATAACTTGAGCGTGCTTGCAGCAGTGGGGCGGCTGGGCTATAAATAACCCGCCCTCGCGTGGGGGATTAGCTCAGTTGGGAGAGCGCCGCCCTTGCAAGGCGGAGGTCGCCGGTTCGACTCCGGTATCCTCCACCTCCCCGCCGGCAGGTAGCTGAAAAAGACCGTGGCCGCCACGTTCGCACGCGAAGGACCCTGCATCTCGACGCTCGCCCTCGGCCGAACGTGGCGTGGCTCTTGATTCTTCGCCCGCCTGGGCTAGCCGCGGCCGGTGCCGCTCGGGGGCGGGACCGGCCGCGGCCCGGCGGGAGTCCCCGGGGGGTGCGGCCGCGGGGCACCTGCAGGCACGGGCCGCTGCCCCGGGGCCGTGCCGCGCTGGCCCGCGGGCGGGGCGGCTCCCGGGGAGGTCACCGGGCGGGCTCCCGGCTGCGGCACACCTGCCGGCCCGGTGGGCGGCCGCATGTGCACCGCCCCGGGCTGGGCCGCGTGGGGCCCCGCCGGCCGCCGGTCGTACCCCGGGGAAGGGCCGTTCGCCTGGGTCGGCGGCCGCTTCCCCTTGAACTGTCCGCATTGCGCCTCCAGGCTCACCGGGTCCTGCGCCTTGGCCTCGGCGTCCTCATACGCCACCAGGCCGCTCCGCACGAGCTCGGCCAGATGTTGGTCGAGGGTGTGCATGCCGTACCGGCTCCCCGATTGGATGATGTTCACCATCTGGTGCGTCTTGGCCTCACGGATGAGGTTGGCGATGGATGTGAGACAGACCATGATCTCGTGGGCCGCCACCCGGCCCCCTCCCACCTTGGGCAGCAGGGTCTGCGAGATCACCCCTTGCAGGGTGATGGAGAGCTGCATGCGGATCTGCTCCTGCTGGTGCGGGGGAAAGACGTCGATCATGCGGTCGATGGTCGACGGGGCCGAGGTGGTATGCAGCGTACCGAACACCAGGTGGCCGGTTTCGGCTGCCGTGCACGCCGCGGAGATGGTCTCGAGATCGCGGAGCTCGCCCACCAGGATGACGTCGGGGTCCTGGCGCAACACGCGCCTGAGGGCCTGGGCGAAATCCTTGGTGTCGGAGCCGATCTCCCGCTGGTTGACGATGGCCATGTGGTCTTTGTGGAGGAACTCGATCGGATCCTCGATGGTCATGATGTGGCACTTCTTGTTTCTGTTGATGTGATCGATCATGGCGGCCAGGGTGGTCGACTTGCCCGACCCGGTCGGTCCGGTGACCAGTACCAAGCCGCGCGGCCGCATGGCCAGATCGAGCACCACGGGGGGCAGTCCCAGCTCGTCCGCGGTGGGGATCCGTATGGGAATGGTGCGGAAAACGGCGCCGATGGTGCCCCGCTGGAAAAACGCGTTCACCCGGAAACGGGAGAGCCCGGGGATGGAGTAGGCGAAATCGAACTCGTGCTCCTCCTCGAACTCCTTGCGTTGGTTGCTGTTCATGAGGCCGAGGATCATCTCCTGGGTATCGTCGGGCCGCAGGCTGTCGGCGCCTTCGACCCGCTCCATCTCCCCGTGAACCCGGATACAGGGGGGACTGCCTACTTTCAAGTGGAGATCGGACCCGCCGAGCTCGATCATCATGTGCAGCAGCTCCCCGATATCCGGTTGGTACATAATGCCTCCAGGTCTTCGCCACGGGCGGGCCGCGGAGCGGGCCCGCCGTCTTGGGGGGATCCAACGCGCGACATGCGCCCCGGCCTGGTGGACTCGGAGCGCACCTGGGCTATCGGCAGCGGGCCGCCGCGACTTGACCCCGGGGGCGGGCGCCGCCGTTCTTCTCGTTCGCGAGACCGAGTCTGCCCCCGCCGGCCGTGGTCCGTCGTCTTGCGGGCGGCGCGACCACGCGCCGATACCGGACCAGCCGGCGGGGTTGCCTTCTCCGGATCGGCCTGAGCCGGGCTATACTTCGCCGTTGCTATACTTCGCCGTTGGAGTGATTCTTGTCCTTGACGGGTCCTCGGGCCGGGTGGGTTCTCCTGTACAAGCACACGCAGAACGAAAGGAACTCCGTAAGCCTGCCGGTGAGACCGTTGTCGTGGAGGCAGCGTCTGCGCTCCGTGGACGCGCTCCGGGGCGCACGGGAGGCGTTCCCCATCGTACTCGGTTACGTGCCCATCGGTTTCGCCTACGGCGTCCTGGGGCGTACCGCCGGTCTGCCTCTTTGGGCGATCGTCGCCATGTCGGTCGTCGTCTACGCCGGCTCGGCCCAGTTCATCGCCGTGTCTCTCATTGCAGAGGGCGCTTCCGCGGCGGCCCTCGTGGCCACGACCTTCCTGGTGAACCTGCGCCACATGCTCTACGGGTCGGCCTTGGCTCACCGGCTGGCGTCCATGAGCCGGAGGCGCATCGCCTGGTTGGCGGCGGAGCTCACCGACGAGAGCTTCGTGCTGGCCTCGCGGGCGATGCCACACTATCCCGCCGGATTGCCCTTCGGCTTCGTCGCCGGGCTCAACGGCACCGCCCAGCTCTCTTGGATCGCGGGGTCGTTCCTGGGGGCGGCCGCCGGCTCGTTGGTGGGCGATCCTCTGCGCCTGGGTCTGGACTACGCCCTGGTGGCCATGTTCCTGGGATTGCTCGCGCTCCAGACGCACGGCCGGCGGGAAGTGGCGACGATAGCGGTGGCCGGCGGGGTCTCGCTCCTGTTTCAGCGGTTGGGCACGCCGACCGTGGGCGTCATCGTGGCCACGTTGGCGGCGAGCGGCGTCGGCCTGGCTTTCGTGTCCGGCGCGGAGAGGCGGGCGCCGTGAAGATGCTGGGCGTCTTCTTGGCCATGGGGTTGGTCACATATCTGCCGCGGGTGCTGCCCTTGCTGGTCTTGGCCGATCGCCGCCCGCCCCCGCTGCTTCTCCGTTTCTTGGAGGGTTTCCCCGTAGCCGTACTGGCGGCCTTCGTGGCCCCCTTGATCCTCATGCCCGCTGGGCGCCTCGAAATCGGCTTCGGCAACCTGGGACTGGTGGCGGCCGTCCCCACCGCGGTGGTGGCCCTGCGCAGCCGCAGCCTCATCGCCACCGTCGTGGCCGGCTCGGTGCTCATGATGGTCCTGCGCGCGCTCTGAGTTCGAGCAGCCGCCTCCGATGCTGCAGGCATCCGGCGACCACGTAGTCGGGCATCTGTGATCCAAGAGTTCCTACCGCATTTCTAAAAACTCAACATACAGCGCTCCGCCGTCTGCGCCGCCTGTTCAATTTGTCTAAAATATTCGGCGACATTCTTGTACATATGTACAAATCACACGTACGTAAGGCCTAATAGAATTGTACACTCACGAGAAGGTGCTTTTGGGGCCCGGGTTCACATCTCGGGGTGCTCTGTGTCCTTCTGCTGAAGGGAAACACGATGACTCTTACACCGACGAACAAGTCCGGGGCAACCGGCTCGCGTACCCGCTTGGGGGACGACGTCAACCCGCAAAGCGGGCTTTGCGTGGTCTGCCAGGATGATTGCCCTGGCTATTGCGAAGTGGGGCAGTCTGCTCTGCGGGGGCCGGAGATGATTTATCCGCAGCCGTACGGGCACATGACGGCGGCCGCTCAGAAGGACTACCCGGTTGACTTCTCGCACTTTTCCATCATGGGCACGGCGGTGGGGGCGCACGGCGTGGACCCGGATCCCGATGTCGCGATCTTCCCGAATGTCGACTTGAGCGCGACTCTCGGTCACGACGATGGTATTCGCCTCAAGCTCCCCCTGGTAGTACCGGGACTGGGGTCGACCGATATCGCGCGCCGGCACTGGGAGGGCTTGGCCGTCGGAGCGGCGATCTCGGGAATCATGCTGACCATCGGTGAGAATGTGGTTGGGATGGATGAGGCCGCTACGATCAACGGCGGCCGGGTGGTTGATTCGCCCGAGCTTCGTCGCCGCGTCGAGCTTTACCGCCGGTGGTCTCAGGGCTACGGGGCCGTGGTAGTGCAGGAAAACGTCGAAGACAGCAGGTTGGGTGTGCTCGAGTACGCCGTGCGTGAGCTCGGTGTTGAGGCGGTTGAGCTCAAGTGGGGTCAGAAACGGAGAAGCAGCGGGGGTGAGGTTAAGATTCTGGACGCGGTCAAGGCCCGGACGTTGCGCGAGAGAGGCTACCTTGTCCTGCCGGATCCCGCGGGCCATGACGCCGATCTGGGCTTCGGTCGGGCCTTTCCGGAGTTCGAGCGGCACAGCCGAGTAGGCATGGCCTCTCGTGAGGCCTTCCACGAACGCGTCTCCCAGCTGCGGGCAGCCGGGGCCAAGTATGTGTTCTTGAAGACCGGCGCCTACCGACCGGCCGACCTCGCCCGCGCGGTCAAGTTCGCTTCGGAGGCCCGACTGGACCTGCTCACCGTCGATGGCGCCGGCGGTGGCACGGGCATGAGCCCTTGGCGCATGATGAACGAGTGGGGCATCCCCACTGTGTACATCGAAGCGCTGACATATGAGTACTGCGCGCGCCTCGCGGCTCGCGGCGAGTACGTGCCGCCCATAGCCATCGCGGGAGGGTTCTCATTGGAAGACCATCTCTTCAAGGCGCTTGCACTCGGCGCGCCCTACGTCAAGATGGTGGGTATGGCCCGGGCGGCGTTGACCGCGACGATGGTCGGTCGCTTTGTGGGGCTCCTGATCGATGAGGGGAACCTGCCTAAGCACGTGCTCAAGCACGGCCATACGCGCGAGCAGGTATTCGCACACCATCTCAAGTTGGCGGAGGAGTATCGGGATTTGGGTCCGCTGCCGGACGGCGCGGTTGGGCTGTACACATACACCAGCCGGTTGGCTCAAGGTCTCCGACAGCTGATGGCCGGCTCTCGTCGCTTTTCCCTGACGCACATGAGCCGCAACGATCTTGCTTCTCTGACCAAAGAGGCGGCCGACGCCACGGGGATCCCCTACGTCATGGATGTCGATGCAGCGGAGGTAGATGCCATTCTCGGGGCTTGAGGAGGAGCCTGTCCGGAAAACTTTCTGCGGCGGATTACGGCTACCGACAGGTGGCATGGGAAGGCCGGCCTCCCCAGGGTACCGGAAGGTCTCCGGTGAACGGAGGGTTCGCGGGCTCAGAGAGGAGGAGGCCGGCTACGCACCCTGTCACCACGAGGGGATTGGGACATGAGGTGGTTGTAGCCAACCCCCGCAGGCTTAGCAGCAGACTGGTGAGAGGGGCCGTGACCGCCGCGTTGGGAGACCAAGAACATTTCTGCGCGCAACTCCCCGTCGCCATAGCCGGAGACGCCCACATGCGTCGGCCGCCTGTCTGTCTGTGCGCGCTTCGAGGCCCCGGCTACTGCTCGGCCGACCCGGTGACGGCGAACCCCTCCACCAGCAACGCCGGTGCCAGCGTTCCGGTGAAGTACCGGATGCCGTAGCCCGGGCCCTCGGACACCAGCTTCAAGGTGTTACCCACCGCGACCGTGCGGCGAAGGACGCCGTCCACCGACTCGACCCAGCGGAGGTCCTGTACCGGCGCGACCACCCGCCCGTCCTCGATGAGGAAAGTACCGTCCCGCGTCATCCCGGTGAGCAGGGTCTTGGCCGGGTCCACCTCGTTCACGTAGTGGAAGCGGGTCACGAGCAGGCCCCGGTGCACCTGGCCGAGCAACTGGGCGCGGGTGGCCCGCCCCGGGCTCAGTACCAGGTTGAGGGGCATCGGGCCGTGCGGGGTCGGGGCGGGAAGGGCGTGGGCGGTGTTCGCCACGCCGGCTCGGTGGGCGGTGGCACTGTCCCAGGCCACCTGCTCCAGAACACCTTCCCGCACGAGTGTGAGCGGCGCTTTGGGGACGCCTTCGAAGTCGAAGGAGACGTTGGCACCGCGCACGTCGGTAGGGTCGTCACGCAGGGTGATCCAGGCCGGATAGCGTCGCTCACCCAGGCGGCCACTGTAGAGGCTGCGCCCCTCGAGTACCTCGAGCCCGTTGAGTGCGCTGGAGGCCAGAAGGCTGAGCAGCTCGGCCACGGCCGCCTCCTCGAGCACGACGGTGTAGCGGCCGGGGGGTACGCGGCGGGGTGGGTCCAGGGAGGCCTTGGCCAGGGCGCGCAGGGCGGCCGACTCCGGGTCGACCTCGGACCAATCGCGGTGGCCGTCCGCCGCGTATCCGGTAGCCGGTAGACCGCTTCCGGCGCCGCCTCGGTCGCGCCGGGCGATGACCGAGAGCCACGCGTCGGTGAACGATTGGTGCGCGCGGATACCGCGGGTATTGGCCACAGCCAGCTCGGTGACGGCGTTGGTGACCACGCCGTAGCCGAGGGCGCCCGCTCCCTGCAGGAGCTCGACGGTCTCGGCCACCGCCTGCGCGCGCTTTGCGGCGTCGATCTGCGCGGTTGCTTCGTAGAAGGTGGTCTGGTCGACGACAAGGGGGGCGTTCGGCTCCGGAAGGCCGGGGTAGTGGGGGTCCTCGGGGCTGTGTGCAGCCATCGTGGCCGCCCGTTCGGCCAACCCGCGCACGGCGGCGACTGCGGCCTGGTTGCCGGAAGCGACCGCCACCCTGCGGCCCCGGGCGACCCGCACCCGGATCTCCAGATTGCGCTCGCTCACGTTCTGGTGCACTCGGTTGGCCGCGTAACGGGTGAGACCCGCATCCTCCGTGAGGATGACGACCTCCGCCTCGTCGGCGCGGGCCGCGCGGGCGGCGCGCAGGGCTTCTTCGGCCAGGGCGAATGCCCTCTCTCGTCCCAGAACGGGGCTCGCGGGGTTCATGCGCCGCCTCCGGAGCGGCCGATGGTCACGCCCCGAAACCGGGCCGGAGCGACCCCGTGGCCCACATGTATGGTCTGACCGGGCTCGCCCTTGCCGCAGTTCGTGATGCCGAAGAGCCGCCAATCCTGCCCGCCGCAGACCGCGTCGCAGCCCGCCCAGAAAATCGGCGTGGTGCCCGTGTAGGTGCAGTCCCGCAACATCCGTCCGAGCCTGCCCTTGGTGATCTCCCAGCCGATCTCGGTGGCGAAGTGGAAGTTCAGACGGCGGTCGTCGATGCTCCAGCTCTTGTTGGTGGCCATGAGGACGCCGTCTTCGGTATCGGCGATGAGGTCGTCGAGCCGCCAGTCCCCCGGTTCCAGGTTGATGTTGGTCATGCGGATCAGGGGGACGCGGTTCCAGCTCGAGGCGCGCATGGCGCCCCCGGATTCCTGACCCAGGAGGACGGCGGTCTCCCGCGAGGTCAGCAGACCCACCAGCCGGCCGTGGCGGATGAGGGGCACGCGCTGGGCGGGCACACCCTCGTCGTCGAAGGGAGCCGAGCCCACACCGCCCGGTGTGGTGGCATCGGCGACGATGTTGACCTGCTCCGACCCGTACCGCAGGCGGCCCAGGTCCTGAACGGTCAGGAAGCTGGTGCCGGCGTAGCTCACTTCACTGCCCTGAATCCGGTCGAGCTCCGTAGGGTGTCCCACCGACTCGTGTACCTGCAGAGCCATCTGGTCCTGGTCGAGGATCACGGTGGTGATGGCCTGCGGGCACGGGGGCGCGTCGAGGAGGGCCACCGCCTCCTCGGCCAACCGGGGCGCATGGCTGGCAAGATCCAGCGCGCGCACGACCTCGAAGCCTCCCTGCCCCCAGGTGCCGGCTCCGGCGGACGGGTAGGAGCGTGTCTGGACGTCTCCCTCGCGAACGGCGACCGCCTGGATGCCTCCCCCCGATTCCACACGGGTCTGGCGGATGAGGGCCCCTTCCGTGGAGGCGAACACTTTCTCCTCCCGCATCGCGCCCAGGTGGCCCACGGCGAACGTGACGCCCGGCGCCCGTAGCGCTTGGACGGCCTGCAGGAGGAGAGCGAGCTTGCTCTCGACGCTGAGGGCGAAGGGATCCTCCTCCACCGGCCCCGTGACATCGGCCACGTGGGGGCGCTGATGGGCGAGTACGGCTCGGGGCCCTCCCACCGAGGCCGACGCCCGGGCGACTGCGAGCGCCCGGGCGGCCGTACGGGCCGCCTCCTCCCGGTCGAGATCGGCG
>JAMDDA010000214.1 GCA_023488925.1 Actinomycetota bacterium | reverse complement strand
GTGCCCGCGATGTTGGTGCCGCAGTGGGCAAGGTCAAGGCCCTCGGGCCCCGGGAAGGGAGGGCCCTGTGAGCGAGCGGCAGGCCAAGATCCGGGAGCTGGCCGCGGCCGCTCTCGCCGAGGGCCGCGTGGACTACGTCATCGGCTGGCGGTACGGCTACAACCCCTCGGAGGTCATCCCGGCCTTCGTGCGCGATGCGGGGGCCGTCGACCAGCTGGTGTGGAATCCGTTGGCCCACCACAACCTGGTCACCTTCCTCAAGCGGAAGATGCCCGACCCGCCTGGGGCGAAGATCGGCGTGTGCGTGAAGGGCTGCGACAGCCGCACGTTGGTGGCGCTGCTGCAAGAGGCCCTGGTCGACAAGGAGAAGCTCTACGTCATCGGGGTGCCTTGTGACGGCGTGGTCAGCCGCCGGCGCATCGAGAAGGCCTTCCCCGACGAGGTCGTGCAGATCGACTTTGCCGGCGAGGTGGTCACCGCCGTCACGCGCGGGGGCCGGAGCAAGGAGTTCGCCAAGAGCGATCTGCTCTTCGACCACTGCAAGAGCTGCCGCTACCCGAACCCCGCCTACGCCGACGACCTGGCGGCCGCTCCGCTGGCCGAACCGGAAGACCAGGCGCCCATCTGGGCCGGCCTCGAGGACTTCGAGGCCCTGACGGAGGCGGAGAAAGACGCCAAGCTGGCGGAGGTCTTCGAGACCTGCATCCGCTGCTTCGCCTGCATCCACGCCTGTCCCGTCTGCTGGTGTTGGGACCAGTGCGTGAACCGCTCCCGGCGCCCGGCCCTGGTCAGTCAACGGGTGGCGGCCAAAGAGAACCTGATGTTCCAGCTGATCCACATGTTCCACGTGGCTGGGCGCTGCCCGAGCTGCGGGGCCTGCGACCGGGCCTGCCCGGTGGAGATCCCCCTGTACCTGCTGCACCGCAAGATGAACAAGGAGCTCTACGACATGCTGGGCTTCGAGGCGGGTGTCAGCCTGGAGGGCAAGCCGGTGTTCCAGACCTTCGATGTCAACGATCCCCTCGGCGAGCACTAGGAAAGGAGGATGGCGATGCGATTCCTGGCCCAAGACCAGCTGGAAGCCTTCCTCGGGCACCTCGCCGGGGAGGCGCGGGTGGTGGCCCCGGTCAAGGGGGAGAACGGCCTGGTCCAGTTCCGACCCTGGACCCCGGGTGCAGCCGTGGAGCTCGACGTGCTCCTGGCCAAGCAATCACCCAAGGAGTTCGTCTTCCGCCAGTCGGAGACCTACCTCCGCTTTGGTTACGCCATGGAAGGCGTGGCGGCCGCCGGCGCGGAGGCGACCGGCGACGCCGCGCCGGCCCACGCCGTGCTCCAGGTGGAGCCCCACAACGACGCTCCCCCCCAGGTCATCTTCGGCCTGCGGCCCTGCGACGCCCGCGGCTTCGTGCAGATGGACAACGTCTTCGGCGGCTATGGCGGCTTCTACTTCGACCCCTACTACCACGCCAAACGGGAGGCGACCACCCTGGTGGCCGTGAGCTGCCACGCTCCCCGCTCCACCTGCTTCTGCACCGCTCTGGGCGGGAGCCCGGCCGGCACCGACGGGGTGGACGTGCTCATGACGCAGGTGGAAGGCGGTTTCACCGCCGAAGCCTTCACCGAGAAGGGTGAGCGGGTGCTGGGCTTTGCCGGATGCAGTGAAGCCTCGAGCGACCAAAGGGCCGCCGCGACGGCCGCCCACGAGCAGGCGGTGGCGCAGGTAGAGGTCCCCTTTGCGTTGGAAGGGGTGCGCGAGAACCTCCGGGCCAACATCGAGGACCCGGGCTGGCACGACCTGGCCATGCGTTGCATCTCGTGCGGCACCTGCACTTACGTCTGCCCCAACTGCTACTGTTTCAACATCACCGACGAGATCGTCGAGCGGAAGGGCGAGCGGCTCCGTACCTGGGACAACTGCTTCAATCCCATCTACACGCTGGAGACCTCGGGGCACAACCCGCGCGACCCCAAGCCGAACCGCTTCCGCAACCGCTTCAGTCACAAGTTCTGGTACTACCCGGAAAAGTACGACAGCCTGCTCTGCTCGGGCTGCGGGCGCTGCATCATGCATTGCCCCACGCGCATCGATATCCGCGAGGTGCTGCAGCAGATGGGCGCCCCCCGGCCCGTAGCCGCGGCGGCGGGAGAGGAGGCGTAGATGGCCGTGAACGAACAGACCGCCTCCGGCGGCAAGCGCCGCCTGACGTTCGCCGACGTGCGGCAAGGAGCCAGCACGGCCCGCGCCGGCAGGCTGGCCGGCAACCCCTATCTACCCGAAATCGCCACGGTGGTCGAGATCATCCAAGAAACGCCCAACATCAAGTCGTTCCGGGTGCGTTTCGACGACGAGGAGGTCATGAAGAACTTCTCGTTCGCGCCGGGCCAGGTAGGCCAGCTGGGCATCTTCGGCGTGGGTGAGGCCACTTTTGCCATCAACTCGAGCACTTCAGAGAAAGACTACCTGCAGTTCTCGGTGATGAAGGCGGGCGAGGTCACCCGCGCTCTGCACGAGCTGAACGTGGGTGACAAGGTGGGGGTGCGTGCCCCCTTGGGCTGCGGCTTCCCCGTGGAGGCCTGGAAGGGCAAGAAGATCCTCTACATCATGGGGGGCATCGGCTCGGCCGCCCTGCGGGCCACCATCAACTACACGCTCGAACGGCGTTCCGATTACGACGAGATCACCATCCTGTACGGCGCCCGCTCTCCCGAGGACCTCACCTACAAGTACAACATCGAGGAGTGGGAGGCCCGGGATGACATCAATGCGGTGATCACCGTCGACCGGGAGTTCCCCGGCTGGAACAAGCGGGTGGGTTTCGTGCCCGCTGTGCTGGAGGAGTTGGCCCCCAACCCGGCCAATACCTTCGCCATCACCTGCGGCCCCCCGATCATGATCAAGTTCGTGCTGCAGAGCCTGCAGAAGCTGCAGTTCGCCGACGACCAGATCTATACGACCCTGGAGAAGCGCATGAAGTGCGGCATCGGCATCTGCGGCCGCTGCAACTTGGGACCGAAGTACGTGTGCGTAGACGGCCCGGTCTTTTCCATGGCCGAGCTGCGGGAGTTGCCCGACGAGCTGTAAGCCCCGTGTCGCTGTGAGGGCGGTGTGGTCCACGCGTTGACGTTCGGGCTCGTCGGGCTCGTGGCGGGCGCCTTGGGGGCGACCGTCGGGTTGGGGGGCGGTGTGGTCATCGTCCCGGTGCTCAGCCTCTTCCTCGGGGTGCCCATCCACGAGGCGATCGGGGCGAGCATCGTGGGAGTCGTCGCCACCTCGACCACGGCGGCCGTGGGCTACGTGCGTCACGACCTCGCGAACATCCGTCTGGGTATCACCCTGGAAACGGCCACCACCCTGGGCGCAGTCGGGGGAGGGCTGACGGCGGCCGCCCTGGACCGGGAGACGCTCAGCGGCATCTTCGGCACGGTGACGATTCTGGTGGCCGCCTACATGCTCTACAAGCAATACCGGTTCGGGGCCACGCCCGATCCGGCCGAGTCGACCGGCCTCTACGGGGGCCGCTATTTCGACCCGAACCTGGGCCGGGTGGTGAGCTACCGGGTGCGCCGGCTGCCCGTGGGTCTACTCGCGTCTCTGGTGGCCGGCAATCTCTCCGGTCTTCTTGGCGTGGGCGGAGGGGTGATCAAGGTGCCGGTCATGACGATGGCCATGGGTGTCCCGGTCAAGGCGGCCACGGCCACCAGCAACTTCATGATC
>JAMDDA010000111.1:696-3740 GCA_023488925.1 Actinomycetota bacterium | reverse complement strand
CTGAGCTTCAACAAGGACCCGGAGATCCAGAAGTGGATCTCCAACCGGGACTTCCGGCGGGCGCTCTCGCTGGGCATCGACCGCGACCAGATCAACGAGACCATCTTCCTGGGCATCGGCACGCCGGGCTCGACGGTCCCCTCCGACGACAACCCCTACAACCCCGGCCCGGAGTACCGCAAGCTCTGGTCGGTCTACGACCCGAAGCAAGCGAACGACATGCTCGACAAGATCGGCCTGGACAAGAAAGACTCGGACGGCTTCCGGCTCCGGACCGACGGGAAGGGCAGGCTCCAGATCGAGGTGGCGACCGTCGGCGCGGCCTTCATCCAGTTCACCCAGCTCGCCGAGATGGTTAAGGAGCAGTGGAAGAAGATCGGCATCTGGGCGAACGTCGTCGAGATGGAGCGGAGCCTCTGGGTGAGCCGCTACGGGGCCAACGAGGCGCACATCACCGTCTGGCAGAACGACGGCTCGGACGAGACGTACCTCTACCCCGGCAACTTCCTCCCGTTCGGGGACGTCGGGACCTCTCTGGGCGTGGAGTACGCCAAGTGGTTCGCCTCGGGCGGCAAGCAGGGCATCGAGCCGAAGGACCCGGCCATCCTCAAGGGGTGGGAGCTGTTCACGAAGGCGCCGGGCCAGCCGCAGGAGGAGCGCTACCGGATCGGCAAGGAGCTCTGGAAGATCGTCGCCGACGAGGTCTGGGCCATCGGCACGGTGGGCCAGTCCGGGGCGTTCATGGGGATCCGCGTCGTCAAGAACAACATGGGCAACCTGGGCGGTCCCGGCCCGGCAGCTCAACATCCAGTGCGGCCAGACGCCCAACATCTCGCGGCCCTGCACCTTCTACTTCAAGTCGTGAGGGTGACCTAGCCCCCGGCCCCCTTCCCGACGCGGGAAGGGGGAGTCTGGCCCTCACTGCCGACCCCTCTCCCGCTCCGCGGGAGAGGGGTGCCGAAGGCGGGGTGAGGGTTTTCCTCTCCCTCTGGGAGAGGGTCGGGGTGAGGGCTCCTTGGGGACAGGGGGTCAGGTCCGTGGTCTAGCCCTAGCGCAGTCGAGGGGAGTCCGCCTATGCTTGGCTACATCGTTCGCCGTCTCTTGCTGGCCTGCCTGACGGTCCTGGCCATCTCGGTGCTCTCCTTCACCATCATCCAGTTGCCACCCGGCGACTACGTCACCTCCTACATCGCGCAGATGGCGGCCTCCGGAAGCCTCGTCTCCCAGGAGGAGGCCCAGAACCTGCGCATCCTCTACGACCTCGAGCCCCTGATCGTGGGCCAGGACCCCGCCAACGTCGAGCTCATCTGGTGGCAGCTCTACAACAAGACGATCCGCAGCATCGGCGGGATCGCCCACAAGGCCATGAGTGGCATCAACTCGGCCCTGTGGGACATCAAGGGCAAGCGGCTCGGCGTGCCCGTCTACGACCTGCTCGGCGGCAAGATGCGCGATAGCCTCCGCCTCTACTGGACCCACTGCGGCTCCGGCCGCAACTCCCACCACGAGGTCCTCGGCCTCCCACCGATCAACTCGCTCGACGACGTGGCGCGCCTGGCCGAGGAGGTGAGAGAGCAAGGCTTCACCGCCATCAAGACGAACATCTTCCGTCCAGGTGTGCCACGCGGCCCAAGGCCCGTCGCATCTGGCTGGATCTCCCCAGAGCAGGTCCGAGATGCCGAGGCCATCGTCGGCACCTTCCGGAAGTACGGCGGCGACGACCTCGACATCGGCCTGGACGTGGCTTTCAGCTTCAACATGGGCTCGGCCATCAAGCTCGCCCGGGCGCTGGAGCCCTACCGGATGATGTGGCTGGAGACCGAGACGCTCGACGCGGCCTCGCTCAAAACCATCAAGGAGTCGACGACGACGCCCATCTGCACCGGCGAGAGCCTCTACCAGACTCACGGCTTCAAGCCCTACCTCGAGCTGCACGCCGTCGACGTCATCATGCCCGACCTCGCCTGGAACGGCATCTCGATGGGCAAGAAGATCGCCGACTACGCCGAGACCTACGACGTGCCGGTGGCGCCCCACAACTGCCACAGCCCGCTGACGACGCTCGTGAGCGCCCACCTCTGCACGGCCATCCGGAACTTCATGGTCCTCGAGTTCGACAACGACGACGTCCCCTGGCGCGACGCCGTGCTGACCGAGCCGCTGGACGTGCGCAACGGGCACCTCTACCTCTCGGACCGGCCCGGCTTCGGCGCCGACCTGAACGAGAAGGAAATCGCCAGGCACCCGTATCGCCCGATACTCGGCGCATCGTAGCACCCACGCCAAACCACAGAGACACAGAGAGCACAGAGACGATCAGGCCCTCCTCTGTGCTCTCCGTGTCGCTGTGGTGATCCCATCCAAGCCGGTGGGGATAGCTGGAGGTTGAGCTATTCCAGGAGCGGGTCACGCGCACCACGCGGGCATCGCCTACGCCAGCCATCCCGGTAGCCATCTGGTCTCTACTGCGTGATCCGCTCGGTGGTCAGGGACGCGAACGGCGATTCGGCTACACCACGCCGTGTTGGCTCCCGGCGGCTGTTGTACACCATACGGCGTTGACCAGCTAGGGCTGCCAGGCAGACTCCGCGTGGGAAAAGGCGGCCAGTCTCGCCTCACCCCGCTCTCGCCGCCACTCCGGCCAGGCTGAGCTCTCGCGCCCGGTGGCAGCTCACGAAGTGTCCGGGCTCCACCTCCTCGAGCCTCGGCCCCTCGCGCCGACAGACTTCGACGGCGTACCGGCAGCGCGGGTGGAAGTAGCAGCCTGGCGGTGGGCTCGACGGGTCGGCCACGTCCCCCTCCAGGACGATCCGCCTCGACCTCAGCCGCGGGTCCGGCTTCGGCACGGCCGACAACAGCGCCTCCGTGTACGGGTGCTTCGGGTTCCCGAACAGCCTTGGCGTGTCCACCATCTCCACCAGTTGTCCCACGTACATCACCGCGACCCGCTCGCTGATGTGCTTGACGACCGACAGGTCGTGGGCGACGAACAGGTAGGTCAGCCCAAGCTCCGCCTGCAGCTCGAGCATCAGGTTGAGTATCTG
>JAMDDA010000111.1:0-587 GCA_023488925.1 Actinomycetota bacterium | reverse complement strand
CCGCATGTACTCCGGCCGCAGCCCCACCAGCCGCAGCAGCTCCGCGACCCGCTCCGTCCGCTCCTCTCGGCTCCTCATCCCGTGCACCAGCAGGGGCTCTCCGACGATGTCGAGGAGGGTCATCCGCGGGTTCAGCGAGGCGAATGGGTCCTGGAAGATCATCTGCATCTCGCGCCGCAGCGGCTGCAACTCTCGTCTCGGCAGCGTCGCCAGGTCCACGACCGATCCCTGTTTCGTCCGAAACCGGATTTCCCCCGCCGTCGGCTGGAGCGCACGGAGAATGCACCGCGCCGTCGTAGTCTTGCCGCACCCGCTCTCCCCCACGAGCGAGAGCGTCTCCCCCTGCCGGATGTGGAAGTCGACCCCGTCCACCGCCCGGACGTGCCCGACCACGTGCTGCAGAAAGCCCTTCCGGATGGGGAAGAGCTTGCGGAGGCCCCGGACCTCGAGGAGTGGCTGGCCCTTCATCTGCATCGCCGCTTGCGCCTTAGCTTCCATCAACTGCCGCTCCTTAACTCCCCCCTCTCCGCAAGCGGAGAGGGGTTGGGGGTGAGGTCACCCCCCATCGTACAGGAAACAGCTCGACA
>JAMDDA010000004.1 GCA_023488925.1 Actinomycetota bacterium | reverse complement strand
CGAGCACCAGGTTGGAGGGAGACACCCCGGGGCCCGCCCGGTATGAACTGCGGGCGGCGTTGCCGGTGGAACGGGTACCTTCCCCCTGTTTGGCGGCCGTGTAGGTGTCGTACAGGTAACCCCGCAAGATCCCGCCGTCGATCAAGGTCGTGGCCCGCCGGGGGACGCCCTCGTCGTCGAAAGGCGCGGTGGCCATACCGCCTGGATGCAGGCCGTCGTCCACCAGCCGCACCCGCTCCGCACCCACCCGCTGCTCCACCCGCCCGGCGAAAAGCGACCGGCCTTTCTGCACCGCATCGGCCGTCAAGGCTTGGGAGATCACCCCGAGCACGGCGGCCGCCACCTCCCGGTCCAGCACCGCGGTGTAGCGCCCCGAGGCGCAGGGAACGGCCCCCAACAGCGCGGCCGCCCGCGCAGCCGCCTCCCGCCCGGCAGCCTCGGCATCGATCTCCCCCGGAGCACGCCCCGTGAAGAATCCGAGAGCCGTTTGCACGTCGCCGCCGCGCCGGGCGTGCGCGGAGAGGTAGACGTAACAGAAGGTCTGCTCCCCGTACACCTCCACTCCCCGGCTCGAAACGAGGGCCACCCGAGAGGCCGAGTCCACGTAGGCGCTCTCCTCGACCGTCTCGATCTCGGCCGAGCTCAGGGCGGCCCGCTCGGCGGTCAACGCTAGACTAACCTTCTCCTCCACCGACGCGGCCGCGAGCTCAGGACGCCAGAGCCCGCTCATTTCGGGATAACCCTCCGGCGGGTCGGGCAGGCCGATGAACGGGTCCGGCTCGGCAGCCTCGGCATTGGCCGCTGCCTCGCGCACCACCCGGTCGAGACCCTCTGCACTGAAGTCGGCCGTATAGGCGTAGCCCCGCCGCCGGTCGGCCAGGTAGCGGACACCCACGCCCCGAGGCTCCCCGGAAACCAGAGACTCCACCTCCCCGCCGTATACCTTGATCGCGGTGGTGTGAGCCTGTTGGACGTATACCTCGAGTTCTCCGGGTAGCCGCGCGCCCCGGGCCAGAACATCGCGGGCGATGTCCACCAGGTCTGCGGCCATCAGACGGTGGTGCCCCCCACTGTGAGCTCCCGTAGGCGGATGGTGGGCTGCCCGCTCCCCACGGGCACGAGCTGCCCTTCCTTGCCGCACATCCCCGGCTTGATGTCGAGGTCGGAGGCGACCGCGTCGATCGCACGCAGGACCCCCCGACCGTTGCCGACCAAGGTGGCCCCCTTCACCGGCGGCCCGATGCGGCCGTTCTCCACGATATAGCCCTCCGAAACCCCAAAGACGAAATCACCGGTGGCAGGGTCGACCTGCCCACCGGCGAGACTCTTGGCGAAGAAAGCGCGGTGGGTGTCGGCCACGAGGTCTTCGGCGGTGACCGACCCGGGGGCGAAGTAGGTGTTCGTCATGCGGGGATAGGGCAGGTGACGAAAGCTCTGGCGACGACCGTTGCCAGTGGAGGCCATGCCCAGCTTCTCGCCCCGCAGAAGGTCGGTGAGGTAGGCCACCAGCACGCCTTCCTCGATGACCACCGTGCGGTTCGTGCGCGTGCCTTCGTCATCGATGGCGTTGCTCCCCCAGAAGCCGGGAGTAGCCCCGTCGTCGAGGGCGGTAACGAAGGGCTCCGCCACGCGCGCGCCCAGTTGCCCTTCCCAGATGCTGGTTTTCTTAACAATGAAATCGGCCTCCAGCCCGTGGCCGCAGGCTTCGTGAAAGAGCACCCCGCCAAAACCGTTCGCCAGGATCACGGGCATGCGTCCCGTGGGTGCCGGCCGGGCCCCGAGCATCACCACCGCTTTCTCGGCCGCCGAGCGGGCGGCGGCCGTCACGTCGCCTTCGGTGACCACTTCGTAGCCGCCGGGTCCTGCCACGGTCTCGCGTCCGGTTTGAATGACGCCGTCGCGCTGAGCGACCACGGTGATCGACAAGACCACCCGCGTGCGGTCGTCCGTGGCGTACGTGCCCCGGGAGTTGGCCACCCACACCCGTTGTCGGCCCTCGGAGTATCCGGCGATGACCTGCCGAACCTCCGGCGAATGAGCCCGCGCGGCCTCGTCGACCGCCCGCACCATGGCGGCCTTCTCGGCCGTCGAGACATCCAGCGGAGGCATCCTAACCGGGTGAAGCGGACCGCCCGCCGTTGCACGCACGACCACCGGTGCCGAGGGAGCGCCGTCCAGGCCCGCGCTCAGCCGGTCCGCCAAAGAGAAGAGCGAGGACTCGTCCAGGCTCTCGGAGTAGCCGAAGGAGGTGGTCACACCCCTGACCAGCCGCAGCGAGACCCCCTGGTCACGCCCCGAGGAGACCTCCTCCACCTTGCCGTCCTCCAGGCGCAGAGTCAACGAGGTGCGATCTTCTGCGAAGACCTCGGCGAAATCCCCCCCGCGCCGCAGGACGCGCGTGAGCGCCCCTTGGGCGAGCTCCACGCTCAGGCCGGGAAAATCAGCGGCCATACCGCGGTAGCGTCCGCTTCGTGGCGATGGTGGGGAACGACCGTCCCGCCTACACAGTCACCGGGCTCTTGGCCAGAATGTCGTCTGCCAGGGCCAGAAACGGGGCGGCTACCGCATCGGAGCCCTGCAGGGCGAGCATGGAACCGTCGTCGAAGTACAGCTCCACCTGGGGCTTCTGCTGGCGCACAAAGAAGTAGTAGTACACGCCCGCGGCGGCCGACCCCAGGAGCGAGAGAAAGCCGAACAGTTTCAGGATCTTCTTCATCAGTCCACGACCTCCGGATCCTCGGCGACTTCCTCTTGTGCGTCCCGGATGCAGGTTTTCATGTCGTAGAATACGAGCCCGATCCGGCTGTCCTTCTTACCCGTGGCGAGCAGGCCGTACCCACCTTCCGCCACCTCGCGCACCAGAAAGACCGAACCACCACCCGTCTCGACCACGAGCTGCGTGAGAGGCGACGACCCCATGTCCTTGGCCCTTTCCGCCCCCAGCGACGCGAGCTCTTTGGCCTTGCCCACCATGGTGGCCTGCAGGCTCTCGGGGAAGTTCGAGACGACCACCTCGTCGCCTCGGAAGAGGACGGCCTTGTCGATATCGGTGGAGATGTCGAGCATCTCCTTGAACGCCTTCTCCGCCTGCTCTTTCACGCATCACTCCTTTCTGGTCCGACCTGGCGCGCAAGAAACGCACCCGACATGCCGGATGGCCGGCCAGGGCCGCGGATTTGGTGCACGGACGGACCGCGCGACGCTGGTAGCCAGTTCAGTGTACCACTACCACCGGACGGCTCGTGCGCAACGCCCGCAAGAATGCGGCGGGCGGCCCCCAGGCCGCCCGCCGCCACAGCTACGAACCGGCTCGAGCCGGAGGTCCGTGCTTACATCATGCCGCCCATGCCGCCCATGCCGCCGCCGGGCGCCTGCTCGTTCTTCTCCGGCAGTTCCGCCACGATGACCTCGGTGGTCAGGATGTTCTTGGCGATGGAAGCAGCGTTCTGCAGGGCGGAACGGGTGACCATGGCCGGGTCGATGATGCCGGCCTGGATCATGTCCTCGTACTCGCCCGTGGCGACGTTGAGACCCACGCCCCGCTCACGCACCTTGACTTCGTTCACCACCACGGAGCCCTCCAGGCCGGCGTTGTTGGCCAGCTGGCGCAGGGGCTCCTCGAGAGCGCGGGCGATGATCTGCACACCGGTCTTCTCGTCGCCCTCGGCCTCGACGGCCTGGACCGCAGGCACAGCCAACACCAAGGCCACGCCGCCGCCGGGGATGATGCCTTCCTCGAGGGCGGCCCGGGTCGCCGAGAGGGCGTCCTCGAAGATCCCTACATCCTC
>JAMDDA010000069.1 GCA_023488925.1 Actinomycetota bacterium | reverse complement strand
CCGGCTGGTGGTGGATTCGCGGCCAACACCAGGACCGCTACGTCACCGACCCCATCGAGGTGACGCTGCCGGCGGCGCCGCACAAGCTTAAGAGCCCCGAGGCGACCCGGCTGTATCTGCGAAACACCGCCGAGCGTCGCTACGAGCGCGACTGGATGTGCGGCCGGACGATGTCGGCGGCGATGGACTGGCTCGAGCGCAACTACACTCGCGACGGCTTCGTCCTCTGGATCGACATGTGGGACCCCCACGAGCCCTTCGACGCGCCGGCCTACGACGTGCGCCGCTACGCCGACCCGGACTACCGGGGCGAGTGGGTCATCTACCCGCGCTACGGACGCCACGAGTACCTCTCGCCCGAGGAGACCAACCACGTCCGGGCGCTCTACGCCTCGCTGGTCACGCTCTGCGATCGCTGGCTCGGCCGCTTCCTCGAGAAGGTCGAGACGCTCGGGCTGGACCGGAACACGCTCGTCGTCTACACGACCGACCACGGCCATCTCTTCGGCGAGCACGACCTCGAGGGCAAGCCGACCGGCTCGCTCGGCAAGCTCTACGAGGTGACGACGCGCATCCCGCTGATGATCCGCCATCCGAAGGGCGTCGGCGCGTCGCATCGCGTCCAGGGCATCGCCCAGCAGCCGGACCTGCTCCCGACGATCCTCGAGTTCCTCGACGTGCCGATCCCCGAGACCGTCCAGGGCAAATCGCTCTGGCCGCTGATCTCCGGGGAGGTGGACCGCATCCGCGACTTCGCCCTCTCCGGCCGGTTCCCGATTGGCGCGGGCGTCCCTCTGGTCCGGGCGCAGGCGCAGATGGCGCGTGTCTTCGACGGCTACGCCGGCTCGGACCTGGCGCTCGATCCGATCACCATCACGACCGAGGACTGGGCGCTCATCTGCCCGCCGGCGGGCGGCCCGCGCGAGCTGTACGACCTGCGCGGTGACCCCGGCCAGTTGACCAACCTGGCCGCGCTCAGGCCGGACGTCGCCGACGACCTCCAGCGGAAGATGCTCGGGTTCCTGGAGGAGATCGGGACGCCCGAAAGGCGCATCGCGCCGTACCGGCCCGGGTACGAAGGCCGGGGACGGCCCCTCACCCCCGGCCCCTCTCCCGCTTCGCGGGAGAGGGGTGCCGAAGGCGGGGTGAGGGCCGTCGAGCCGGATCGGCCACTGTACGTCGTCGAGGACGGCCGGGGCCATCTGCTGGCCTTCCCGACTGAGGCCGAGGTGCGGGAGTGCCTGGTGCCGGCGCTGCCGGCGCAGGAGGTCCGGAAAGTACCGTTCGGCTCCCTGCTCGAAGAAGACCCGAAGGCGCTGATCCACGTCCACGAGCAGTATTACTGGGCGAGCGACCTGGCCTAGCAAGTGGCCGGGCCGCCCAGTCCTCGCGCTCAGGCTGGAGGCAGTATGGCTCAACGTCAACTGGCCGCGCGTCGAGCCGGCGGCTTGCGCCGCCGTGAGGCGATCATGGGCTTCCTGTTCATCTCACCCTGGATCGTCGGCTTCCTGGTGTTCGCGCTCGGGCCGATGGTCTACTCGCTCTACCTGAGCCTCACGCAGTACGCCATCGTCCGCGACCCGGTCTTCATCGGGGTCGGCAACTACGTCACCGCCTTCACGAAGGACCGGCTCTTCTGGCTCGCGCTGGAGAAGACGGCCTACTACGCGACGGTAGCGGTGACGCTGGGCGTCACCGGGTCGCTGCTGCTCGCGCTGCTGCTCGACCAGGGCCTGCGCGGGACCTACCTGCTGCGCACGTTCTTCTTCATGCCCTCGCTCACCCCGGTCGTCGCCTCGGTGCTCATCTGGGGCTGGATCCTGCACCCGCAGCTCGGGGCGCTCAACTACCTGCTCCGGCAGGTCGGGATCAAGGGACCGGGCTGGCTGGCCTCGGCCGAGTGGGCGATGCCCGCGCTGCTGATAATGGCGATCTGGGGGTCGGTTGGGGGCGGCCGCATGGTCATCTTCATCGCCGGCCTCCAGGGCATCCCGCAGGAGCTCTACGAGGCCGCGCACATCGACGGCGCCGGAGTCTGGCACCGGTTCCGACACGTCACCCTCCCGCTGCTCACGCCGACGGTCTTCTTCAACATGGTGCTCGGCATCATCGGGGCGTTCTCGGTCTTCACGGTGGCCTACGTCGGCACCCGGGGCGGCCCGGTGAACGCGACGTACTTCTACGTCCTGCACATCTACAACCGGGGCTTCGCCGACTCGGAGATGGGGTACGCCTCGGCGCTCGCCTGGGTCTTCTTCGTCATCATCCTGTCCCTGACGGGGATCCAGTTCTGGCTCCAGCGACACTGGGTCTACTACGAGGGGGCGCAGCGAAAATGAGGACCGCAAACGTGAGAGCTACGGCTGTCCGGTCCCGCGCTCGGGCGGGTATGGGCGTGAAGTTAGCCCGCCGAATCAACCGTGTCATCCTTTACGCCATCGCCGCGATCCTCGTCCTCATCTTCATGGGTCCGTTCCTCTGGACGCTCGGCAGCTCGCTGAAGACCCCCCAGGAGATCGCGACCTTCCCGCCGACACTCTTCCCGGCCACGCCACGGTTCCGGAACTACGCCGACGTCTTCACGATGGTCCCGATGGCGCTGTTCGCGCGGAACACGATCCAGGTCACGCTCCTGGCCGTCATCGGCCAGGTCACGTCGGCGACCCTCGTCGCCTATGGCTTCAGTCGCTTCCGCTTCCCTTTCCGAGATGTCCTCTTCACGCTGCTCATCAGCACGCTCATCTTGCCTCGCGAGGTGCTGCTCATCCCGACCTTCCTGCTCTACAAGCTGCTCGGCCTGCTGGATACGCTCACGCCGCTCTGGCTGCCCTCGTTCTTCGCCGGCGCCTTCTACGTGTTCCTGCTCCGGCAGTTCTTCCTGACGCTGCCGCACGACCTCGACGAAGCCGCCAAGATCGACGGCGCTAACGAATTGACCATCCTCTGGCGGATCATCGTCCCGCTCTCGCAGCCGGCGATGGCGACCGCCGCCATTTTCGCGTTCCTGACCCACTGGAACGACTTCCTGGAGCCGCTCATTTACCTGAACAACAAGAACAACTTCACGCTCGCGCTCGGACTGCGCTACTTCCAGACGCTGCCCAACGACGCGCAGGAGCCGCGCGACCAACTGATGATGGCGGCGAGCCTGGTCGTGACGTTCCCCGTCCTCGCGCTCTTCTTCGCGACGCAGCGCTACTTCATCCGGGGCATCGTCATGAGCGGGATCAAGGGGTAGAGGATGAGCCCGCCGCCGAGGAAGAAGGTGGGACCGAGCTGCTCGTGGAGGAGCAGCCAGCCGCGGCGAGGAAGGCGCAGGCAGCGCCAAGCAGGTTCATGCCTTCCCGTTGGGTGACGATTCCTTTGTCCCCACATCCCGAAGGAGCCAGACCAGGCCGCCGCCGGTTGCCGCCCCGTAGACGGCGCGGCCAGCACTATCCTCACCGCCTTGATCGGTATGACCCCGGTTGCCGTCAGGCCCACGGCCGCGGCCACGGCGCCGCCCACGGCCGTCGTCAGGGCCCACCATCGCACGCGCCGGCTGTGGCACCGGAGACCGGGTCCCTGAAAGTACCCGACGGCTGCCCCGGTGGCGGCGGCGAGCACGGGGCCGTACAACGCGTGCTTCGTGAGGCCCAGGGCCAGGCTGAGACCTATCCCCACCACCAGGCCAATGGGGCCGAAGAGGGTGCTGATCAACACCCAGAAGAGCGACAGGGCCCTGTCCTGAAGGTGATACCACAGAACCAGCCCCTGGGCAACCCCGATCACGGCGCCAAACGACAGGGCCACCGA
>JAMDDA010000170.1 GCA_023488925.1 Actinomycetota bacterium | reverse complement strand
CCCAGCAGCATGTTCTTGCCACCGTACCGGTCGGCGAACCTCACGGATGCCGACATGGTGGTTCTGGCGCTCGACGCTGACAACGGGGAGCTCGCCTGGGAGTTCACTTGGGGCCAAGGCTTCGGCTACGAAGAGGTGGACGGCCTGGCTGTCGACGGAGACTACCTTTATGTATCCCTTTATGTATCGGGATGGACTACCGGCAAGAATTCCGGTAACGATCTCGCGCTGCTCAAGCTCGATAAGTCGGGTCGGCTCGTCTGGGTCCAGACGTGGGGAGGAAAGGGTTGGGACGAGGCGGACGGTCAACTGGTGGTCCGCGCCGATAGCGTGTACGTGGCGGGCCGGTACGGTGGCAAGAACATGCTGCTGGGTGGTAAGGGACTGGTGGCCCGCTTCTCGAAGGACACAGGGGAGCTGCGGACCCACGAGACGCGGGGTGGACCGCTCTTCACCGACGCCCTGGGGATGACCGCCGACGCCGCCTGCCTCTACGTCGTCGGGCTGACGCTCGACAAGGGAAAGGGTGGGCAGATCTTCCTGCGCAAGTATGACCCGGGCCTCCGTCTGCTCTGGGAGCAGGTGTGGGGCGGCCCGAAGAGCGAGTCCGCTCGGGCCGTGACGGTCGATGGCTCGGGCGACGTGCTCGTGGCCGGGGAGTCTGACGGAGGAGGCGGCGAAGGGGAAAGGCGCGGGAGCCTGTACCCGCAGCGTCCACCGTGGCCGGGGAGTCCGACGGAGGAGGCGGCGAAGGTCTTGACATAGCGTTGCTGCGCTACACGGCGGATGGGGACCTCATCGGGGCGCGCACCTGGGGTGGACCCGAGCACGACGGAGCGCTCGGTATCGCGCACCGGGGCGGCGACATATACATAGCCGGCAAGACCGCCAGCTTCGGCGAAGGTCAGGACGAGGCGATCCTGCTACATGTCGTGGGGCCGGACGGCCGGTTCCCCGAGATGGGCCCGGGCGGCGCGCCGGAGGGGTAGTTGGTCATCCCCGGGGCCGTCGGCGCGGGCGGGGCTCCCCTGGGCGGAACGGGTCTCTGCCGGTAGACTGGGAGAGAAGTCTGCAGATCTCGGAAGGAGGCCCGTTGCGTAAAGGGGCGGCGCCGCTGCTCTTCCCGATCCTCGTCGGGACCATCTTGGGGCTGTTCATCGTGATTGTGGCCGTCGACCCGGTTCGTCCCGAGACCCAGGGGGTCGTCCACCTCGAGCAGCCGGCAGACGGTCGCGCATCGCCCTCTCCGGGCGGGCGGCCGTTGCGGATTGCGGTGGCTGCCATGGTGAGCCCGGGTGACACGTTCCTGTCGTACCGGAGGTTCGCCGACTACCTGGCGGCGCGGCTTGGGATGAAAGCGGAACTCGTGTTGCGGCCCACGTACGAGGAGGTCAACGAGTTGGTCCGGCGTGGGGAGGTGGACGTGGCCTTCATCTGCAGCGGCGCATACGCGGCCGCCGTCGCCGAGGGGGGTGTCCATCTTCTCGCCGCACCGGTGGTGGCGGGCGAGACCACCTACAACTCGGACGTCACCGTGGCCCGAACGAGGCCGCTCGGGGGTTGGTGGACCTGCGCGGCCGGCGCTTCGGCTACGTGGATCAGCTTTCGAACTCGGGTTGGCTCGCTCCCCGCCGGCGGTTGGCCGAACTCGGGTACGATCCGGACCGGTTCTTCGGCGATGTCATCATCACGCACAGCCACGACAAGTCCATCCGGGCGGTCGCCCAAGGCATCGTCGACGGTGCCTCGGTCGACAGTCTGATCCTCGAGGCCATGCTGAGCCGCGGCGACCCGGAAGCCGGCGCCGTGAAGGTGGTGGAGCGGCTGGGGCCTTTCGGCATGCCGCCGGTCGTAACCCCCGAGGCACTGGACCCGGAGCTCGAGGAACGGCTCTTGCAGGCCCTCCTCGCCATGGGCGACACGCCCGAGTCCCGAGCCATTCTCGCTCCTCTCCGGATCGATCGGTTTCGGGTGCCGTCGCCCACCGAGTATCAGGATCTCGTGGAGGCCGCAACCGCGGCGGAGTGACCGAGCATGGGTCGTACCGCCCCCCTCGAGATGGGAAAGCCCGCCCCCCGGAGCTGGTCGTTCGAGGCCGTAAGCCGGGCGGTGGGAGCCATTCCCTTCCAGATGAAGGTGATGGGCATCGTGCTCCTGATCGCCTTTCTCGTGGGGGGCGCAGCCATCGCTCAGGTCCGCCGCGACCTCTACGGAACACTCACGGCGGAGCTCGAAGGGCGGGGTCGCACCACTGCACTCGACTTGGCCACCCGCGGTCTCGATTTCGTGGTCACCCGTGACCTGTTCGCGCTGAACACCCTGCTGAAGGACACGCTCAGCCATAACGAGGACATGTTGTACGCCTTCTACGTGGACTCGTCGGGGCGGGTCATCGCCGATACCTTCGCGGCCGGCGTGCCGGCGGATCTCCTGGCCGCGCATCCCACCGCGGCCCCGAGCACCCAGTCGGCCTCCATGGTGGTCCTGGCTTCGCAGCGGGGGTTGGTGCGCGATTTCAGTGCCCGCCTGCTCGGCGGAGAGGCGGGCATCGTCCGCGTGGGCCTCGGCGAGGAGCGCATCACCCGGGTGATGAACGCGGCGACGCGCCGTCTCCTGTACATGACCCTCATCGCCGCGGGGGTCGCGCTGGCGGCCGGGCTGGCGCTCAGCCGGATACTGGTCGCGCCGGTGCACGCACTGGTAGCGGCGATGCGGGCCGTGGGCGCCGGGGACATGACCCAGCGGGTTGCGCCCATGGCCGACGATGAGATCGGCTTTCTCGGGGAATCGTTCAACCAGATGGTGGGGGAGCTGGAAGAGAAGACCCGGCAGTCGGAGCGCAGCCGCGCCGTGCTCGAGCGCAAGAACCGAGAGCTCCGTACGCTGCAGTTGCTGAGCACGGAAGCGGCCGGCTCCTTGAGTCCAGGGGACTACGTGGCCCGCGCTGTGGAGCTGTCCGCCCGGAGCCTGCACGCCGCCGGGGGGTGGATCTGCATCTACCGGCCCGACCAGGATGAGCCCACACTGGTGGCCACGGGTGCGGCCGAGGGATGGGTGGGCAGAGGGGTGGGAGGGCCCTGTGCCGGGTGTATCGAGGCTTCTCGGGAAGCGAGGGAGGCGGTGGCGGACCCGGTGGCGCGGCCGTGTGCCCACTACCCGGGAGGTTCCGCAGGCGGGGCGGCGGACTCGGGCGTGTTGATCGCGCCGATCCCGCTGCGGGAGGGAGCAAGCGGCGTTCTCGGTCTGGTGTGTCGGGCTGGTGGTCTCGAGGCGGACGACGCCGGGGTCGTCGTCTCGGTGGCGGCCCAGGTGGGTCTGGTTCTCGAGAACCTGCGCCTGCGGGAAGACCGGGAGGCCCGGGAGGCCCGCTTGGCCCGCCTTCTCTCCAATACCCTGCGGACGCAAGAGAACGAGCGGGCCCGGATCGCGCGCGAGCTGCACGACGACGCCGGGCAGAATCTCACGTACCTCAAGCTGGGGTTGAAGGTCTTGGAGGATAAGCTGGACGGCGACGGGGAGATCTCCTTGTTGGCCCGAAATCTGCGGGCCGTGGCGAACGACAGCCTCGAAGACGTCCGGCGGCTGGCGGTCGAGCTGCGGCCGCCCGTTCTCGACGACCGGGGACTGGGGCCGGCGCTCGAGCGCCTGCTGCGGCGCTCGAGCGAGTCGTTCGGGGTGCGCGCCGGTGGCGAGGCTCGTCGTAGGCGTCATCGTGAAAGCCGGAGAAAGAGGCGCCACTTTACTGGAAGACTTTATTCTGAGAGAAAAAATTACCCACTTTGATCACGAAAGAATTCCCGGAAGAATTGTTCATGCACGCGG
>JAMDDA010000037.1 GCA_023488925.1 Actinomycetota bacterium | reverse complement strand
ATTCGCCGGTAATTCTTTCCCGCCCCCTTGGGCATCACCGTACTCACCACGGACCTCCGCTACGTACTCGTGAGCCGGGTGGTCCACGAGAATTTCATGCAACGACCCCGCGAGGAGATCGTGGGGAAGCACTGCTACGACCTCGTGGGCATGTACAAGGACGACCCCACGCGCCAGGGGCTCGAGCGCGCCTGCGAGGGCTGCCCCAGCCTGCGGGCTCTGGCCACGGGGGAGCCGGCCTCCTCGGTACGAAAGGTGCGCGAGGACTTGGTGGTCCACATCTACGCCGTCCCGCTCCTGGACGAGAGAGCCGACGTCGTCGGCGTGATGGAGATCATCGAGAACATCGCCGACAAGGTGGTGGACCCGCTCACCGGCGTCCACAACTACCGCTACTACGACGAGATGATGGCCCAGGAGGGGTACCGGGCCCAGCGTTACGACAGCACCCTGGCCCTGTTGGCCCTCGACCTCAACCAGTTCAAGATGGTGAACGACCGCTACGGCCACATCGAGGGCGACACCGTGCTCCGCCGGGTGGCCCAGACGATGCAGCGCACCGTCCGGCAGACCGACCATCTATGCCGCATCGGCGGCGACGAGTTCGCCGTCATCGCCCCCCACACCACGTTCGTGGAGGGGGAAGCTCTGGCCCGGCGCATCCAGGCGGCCATCGAGGAGAAATTCTCCGACTACGGCCTCTCGGTGGCCGTCGGCCTGGCCGCCTACCCCAAGGACACCACCGACCCCGCGGAACTGCGCGAGATCGCCGACCGCCGCCTGTACGACCTGAAGGATGCCCCCGCCCGGTCTGCAGAGCCGGGATAGCACGCGGCGACGCCGCAGCGCGGCCTCCGATGGCGCCGTAGCGCAGGCCTGCAACCCAGACCAGCGCCACTCACCTGCGGCTCTCACAAGCCACAGGAGCCGGGGCCGCCGTGGACGGTGCCTGCCGTACACCCGCGGATAAGCCCTGGTCGTATGAGCGCCTTGCCGTCCGCGCGCCGGTCGGACTGCTGGCACGTGGATAAGCCCGGCGCTTTCGGCTAGAATCGGTGCTCCCGCGGAGAGGTGGCAGAGCGGTTGAATGCGGCGGTCTCGAAAACCGTTGTGCGCCGCAAGGCGTACCGAGGGTTCGAATCCCTCCCTCTCCGCTTGGAAAAAGGGCAAGTTCTGTCTTTCGAGACGCGGTCCGAGACAGCAGTCGCATCATCAGTCGACCGAGCGCCGCCTAACAGGGAGGACGCCCCATGGAATTCGTGATTCCCCGCCCCTTGAGGACAGAGCACGAGGAGCTGCACGACAAGCTGCGAGCTGCGACTAAGGAGGGGGTGAACTCGGTTGCCGCGGCACCGAGCTTGCCGAACTGATGCACCCGCACTTTCGCAAGGAGGAGGAGTATGCATTGCCCCCCTTGGATTGCTGCGTGACCTGGCCCAGGGCATAGTGACTCCAGACATGAACAACGTGCTCGTCTTGACCGAAAGGCTCAAGGCTGAACTCGATCAGATGCTGGCTGAGCACCGGTCGATACTCACGGCGTTGAAGAGACTCTCGGCGGCTGCGCGCGAAGCGGGCAAGATCGAGTATGTGGATTTTGCGGAAACCCTCAAGCTACATGCAGAGACAGAGGAAGATATCGCATATCCCGCGGCCATCCTGGTCGGCGAGTATATCCGGTTGAGGACGGACTCGGCATAGCCCTGCCACCTGTGCCGAAGAGTTGCAAGGAGGCGGCTGCGGTGACCATACCAGCGGCCAAGCCTGTGCTCTATACGGTAGGGCACTCGACACGGTCCTTGGACGAGTTTATGACACTGCTGCTCAGTGCCGGTTTACGGCAGGTGGTGGATGTGCGCACCATCCCACGCTCTCGGCGCAACCCCCAGTTCAACGGCACGACTCTGGCGATCGCGTTACAGAACCAGGGACTGGTCTACCGCCACCTGCAAGGATTGGGCGGTCTCCGCCATGCTCGACCCGACTCCGTCAACCTGGGGTGGCGCAACCCTTCCTTCCGCGGGTTCGCCGACTACATGCAGACTCGGGACTTCGCCGAAGCGCTCGAAGTGCTACTCGCGCTCGCCGTCGAGGCACCCACAGTCATCATGTGCGCCGAAGCGCTCCCTTGGCGCTGCCACCGCTTCCTGATCGCCGACGCTCTCGTGGTACGCGCTTTCCCGGTGGAACACCTCATGAGCCCCGGGGTGTCCCGCGCCCACTCGTTGCACCCTTTGGCCGTGGTCGACAACAGGCTCGTCAGGTATCCGAATCCGTCACGCGACGGCCCGCCGGCCGGCGGCGCAGAAGGCTCCTCGCTCCGAAACACCGGCAACGAGAATTCGCCTTGTTCGGGCACAGGTTTTCCTGCCCTATCTGCTCCAGGCGCCGGTGGTCCCGCGGCCCCATACCCCGCGGAGCTTTCCCAGCGCGAGTAGGCCCGCCGGGGCGATGCCGATCTCCGGGCAGCCCCGGCCGACCCCGCGGCCTCGGCCAGACCGGCCGTGAGCAGGGCCGGGCCAGGAGGCAGCCCCGGCCGACCCCGCGGCCCGGACTCATCCTCGGTCGGTGGGCGTCGTCCGTCCGCGACGACGGAGCAGTGATCGCCTCGTTTTCATAAGACGTTTTCAAGAGACGACCAATGAGACTTAGTATACCACTGGTATGGACACCAACTCTGAAAGAACTCGAGCATTCAGGCTCGCGCACTACTCGTGTAGCCACCAACCAAGTGGGCTGTGGGGCGGGAAAGAATTACCGGCGAATGCTGTAACTCCATGACATCAGCTCAGTTTCACTATTGTGTTGACGCTGATCGGCCGATACATCAGTCCGCGAGGGTCAACGAGGCTGCACCGCCTGCTGGAAAGAGGCGACAGCCCGGCTGGAGGCCGAGCACCACTATTACCAACGGTCGGCCAAGCCAAGGAGGGAGGGATGCCCATGGATTGAGAGGCCATCGATGGCTCTTATCCGACGGCCGGATGGACACCAACGCGCTCTGTCCCACAAGCTGTCGCCAAGAGCCTTCGCTGCGGCACGAAAGCCCGTAATCGTTCCGGAGGTTGTGATGATAAGCACAAAGCGCCCGCTAGTGATAGCCTCACTGGCCGTGATCGCCCTCCTCGTTCTTGCAGGAGTGGCTTGGGCCGCAGGCATGTTCCCGGACGTAGATGCCAACGACTCGCACGCGGACGCGATCCAGTGGGCCGCCGAGAACGGCATCGTGAAGGGCTACACGAACGGCAACTTCGGCCCCTACGATCCCATCCTGCGGGGCCAAGCGGCCACGATGTTCAAGAACTACGACGAGTACCTGAAAAGCACGAGTGACGGAACGTCCACCTGCGCGGATTGCCACAACGACACGACGTTGATCACCGGCAAGAAGACCGCGTGGGCAGAGTCCGGGCACGGAACAGGTGAAGCATATGTGCGCGGTACGAGCGCAGGCTGTGCCGGCTGCCACTCCGGTGGAGGCTTCAGCGCCATGGTTGCGGCGGGGCAAAGCCCGGACAAGGTCACGGCCGGCGACCCGAACCCGACGCGCCAGGACTGCCGCGCCTGCCACCAGATCCACACCAGCTACACCGGTGCCGACTGGGCCCTGGAGACAACCGCCCCGGTAAAGCTCTTTGCCATTGCCGACAAGACGTTTGACGGCGGCAAGGGCAACCTGTGCGCCAACTGCCACCAGCCGCGCCGCGGGTTCCCGGCGGCGGAGAACGGCGTGATCAAGGGGATCAACGCCCACTGGGGCCCCCACCACGGCCCGCAGAGCGCCATGTTGCTCGGTACTGCCGGCGCCGGGGCCGAAGGCGCCCCCAGTGGTCACTACAAGTTCGTGCAAGATACCTGTGTGGGCTGCCACCTGGGCCCCAACGACAGCCACACGTTCGAGCCG
>JAMDDA010000071.1:308-3904 GCA_023488925.1 Actinomycetota bacterium | reverse complement strand
TGCCCGACGCCAGGAAGCGGCGCTTCGTCGAGGAGTACGGGCTCCCGCCGTACGACGCGGGGGTGCTCACCTCGTCGAGGGCGCTCGCCGGGTTCTTCGAGGAGAGCGTGGGGCTCTACCCGGACCCGAAGACCGTCAGCAACTGGGTGATGGGCGAGGTGCTGAGGGTGCTGAACGCGCGCAACGAGGACATCGCCTCCGCCCGCATCACCCCCCGCGCGCTCGCGGGGCTCTTGAAGATGATCGAGGGCGGGGCCATCAGCGGCAAGATCGGTAAGTCCGTGATCGAGGAGATGGTGGCCGCCGGCCGGCCCGCGGAGGAGATCGTGAAGGAGAAGGGCCTGCTCCAGATAAGCGACGAGTCGGAGCTCGCGCGGGTGGTCGCCCGGGTCGTGGCCGACAACCCCGGGCCCGCCGGGGAGTTCAGGGCGGGCAAGGAGAAGGCGCTCGGCTTCCTGGTCGGACAGGTGATGAAGCTCACCGGGGGGCGCGCGAACCCCGGCCTGGTCAACCGCCTCTTGAAGGAGGAACTATCGGGGCCTCACCCGGCCTGAAGACTGGTGATCCATGCCGACTCGGCCGCGGCGCCCGGCCCGAATAATCCGTCCGGCGCGGGGCGCAGCGCCGGAAGAACATCGTCCCGGGCCGGCTACCCGAGCCCGAGGTTGCCGTCCCAGGCCTCGAACTCCTCCACACGCCGCCGATGGCTCTCCGATGCGAGAATCAGCGCCCTGAGCGACTCCACCGCTTCCCGCGTCAGGTCCGCCAGCGTGTGGTGCGCGCCCCCGGTGAACCCGCCGGGTTTCGCGAGGCGGCACCGGTCGGTGCACAGACCGCACCGCCTCACCACGGGATTCGACGAGAACTCCGGCAGGCTGTATACGAAAGCCTTGCAGCGCACCCTGTCGTGCCCGTGAGGAGGCTCCTTCGCCGGGTCGATGGCGCGCGCCGGGCACAGCGTGGCACAGACGCGGCAGCCGGCGCAGGGGTCGAAACCCTCGAGCGGCCGGTCGTAGGTGAGCTCGCAATCGGTCAGGATCACCCTGAAGTACACCTGGGGACCATATTCGGGCGTCAGCACGGTGCTGTTTCGACCGTAGACCCCGAGCCCCGCCTCGTAGGCGGCCAGCTTGATGGAGAACGGCACGATCGTATCCTGCCGGAGCTTCAGCGGTGACCGGGTCCCCGGGCCGCCGCCGGTCGTTTCCATCACGGCCGGCACGACGTAGGCTCCGGCTCCCCGGCGGTACAGCAACTGCGAGACCTCAAGCGTGATCGAGTCGGACAACCAGTCGGCGGGACGGCCCAGGGGCTCTCCCCCGGTGTGAGTCGAGAGTCCCCGCAGCTCGTAGTAGCCCGTCCCGACGTGCACGGCCAGGCAGACGACCGACCGGCACCCGGGCATCAGGTCGCGCGGCCGGCATCCCGCGACGGCGCGACTGAAGCCGTTCACCGCATCGGCTATTCCTACCCTGAATGCGCCGCGGGACAGCGCCAGATCCTTGATCTCCCGCGCGAGCACCTCCCCGCCCTCCCGCCCCACGCACCACGGCCCCGCTCCAGGATCGCTCCCAAACAATCCTTCATCCCCCTCTCCAATCCGCCGGGTCCCGGTCTCCCCGAACTCCAGTCTGTCACACCGAACCTGACCAGAGTGCGTCAAGGATCGCTCCGCGGTGGGAATCCCCGGCCCATCGGGTTCGTGCCCGTGGGAGGGAAGCACGCCGGCGCGGAACCCGATGTGGTGCCGCCCCGTGAAGCCCAAGACCTCGATCATGGGGGTGACAGCGAGCGGGTCGGTGATGAGTTGACGGAGGTTTGGGAAAGGGCTTTGCTGGTCTACCGCCCCCACTCGCGGACCCTCGAAGCCCACGAGCGCGAACGGAAGTTGAAGGCGCTGGCGGAAGTAACGGATCTGGAGGCATTGAATATATCCGACCCCCGGAAGCTCCACGAAAAGCAACGCACCGTTACGGTTCGCATCTTCGGTAACGCGAGGACAATACTGAAGGCGCACGAGTCGAAGTAGGATAAAGGAGGGTTCTAAAAACCCCCAACTATTGATTCATTTCCCATGCTCTTTGGCCATCATCTTTCAACTCAGGGAGGACGCTGGACCGGGCACAAGCCGCCCTCGGGGATAGCCCATAAGTCAAGTCGGAGTTTGAGGAGAGCAAGTGCTAACCAGGTGTTCTCTGCGGTCATGGTCCCGAATGTCGGCCCAGCAATGTAGTGGCGGTTGTGGCGATGCAGCCAAGAACTCTACCCTGCGTGCTTACCTGTGAGGCAGCAACAGTGAGTGGTGCTCCAGACCGCCGGGGGATTCGACGCCTCCATTTTCATCACCTGTGGTAGCCCCAACGACGTGTGTGTCTCGGTCGGTCACCGACTTTGCCCTTCCAATGTTCTAAGCAGGCGCTCCAGGGCCGGCTTCAGGGCTGGCACATCGCGGCTTGCGGCATCCCAAACGGTGTCGGTATCAATCTCAAAGTAGTCGTGAACCAGCACGTTGCGCATTCCAATGATCTTTGGCCAGGGGATGTCCGGGGCCAGCGCCCGCACGTCCTCCGGCAGGGCCCGGGCCGCCTCGCCAACGATCTGGAGATGCCGCATAAACCACGTTTGAAGCAGCTCTTCGCGCTCGAAGATGGCCTTGTCACGATCCAGGTACCGCTCGGCGATCGCCTCGAGGATGTCGCGCAGGCGTCTTCTCTCATACCGGCACCGCCTCTCGCAGCACGCGTTCACGGATGCGTCGCTTCAGCCCGCGTTCTGTCACCACATCGACGCGGTACCGCAGCAGTGCTTCCAGTTCGTACTGAAGTCCTCCGAGGTCCAGCAGCGACCTTCCAGGCTCCAGTTCCACGAGAAAGTCAATATCGCTCAACTCGTCAGCTTCCCCGCGGGCCAGAGAGCCGAAGACCCGAACGTTCCGCGCCCCGTATTTGGCGCAAATACGCAGGATCTCGCCCCGTTTTTCGCGGAACATCTCTTCGGGTGTCATACCCCAACTCCTCCGGTGCTCATACAGGTTTTCTTCTCGATTCCGTGTCCGCCGTGCCTGCGCGATCTGTTCAAGCAGTTGCACAGTTGCGCCACGAGCCGCTTCATCTTCGCGGTACTCGTCCGGGTCCTCGGGGTCGGCGCCCTAGTCCCGCTCGGCCTCGTAGCCGACCGTGGCAGTGCCGTTTGTCTTGGTATAGTTCTTCGCCTTCGGCATGTGCGACCCCGTCTCGGCTCTCATCCTGTCCGTTGGGTTATCGTTCCACTTGAGTGCCGACCCATCCTGCTTCTCGGCATCTTTCGCCAGGCCGCCTCTAATCCTGCCACGCCAGTGTACCAAACCAGGGCAGCGGGTTCGGTCCGCCTGTAGTTCCTGCGTCCTTGAGGGCCTGTATGAACCGCTCCGCCTTGCCCTTGGTCCAGGCGTGCCGCACCCTCACCCGATCTGGCGCATGGTACCGCCGGGAACTTGCAGCCCGAGTCCTTGGTGCCGTTACGTAGCACATCCAGCACTCCGTGGCGCTTTGAGATCTCCGGGCTCACAGCGGCTCCGTCCCCTCGTTCAACACGTTAAGGTATCGATCGTACACAAA
>JAMDDA010000071.1:0-298 GCA_023488925.1 Actinomycetota bacterium | reverse complement strand
ACAAAAAGCCTGTTACGCCTCTTGCCGGTCAGCTCGCGGGCCACGCCGAGCTTCAGCAGCACGTTGATCCCGGTCGTCGCGCCGGGGAAGGAGAGCCCGGTGCGCCGGCATATCTCCTTGAGCGAGAGCACCGGTCGCTCGCGCAGCGCGGCGTGCACGCGCAGCCCCGAACCGGCCGCGCGGCCGCTGCCCTGAATGCGGCCCGCATCGGCGTTGAACAGCTCCACCAGGCGCTGTGCCGTCGTGACGGCACCTTCGGCGGTGGTCTGTACGCCCTCCAGGTGCGTGCGGACGGAGA